>JANXTV010000256.1 GCA_025352185.1 Oligoflexia bacterium | reverse complement strand
GCGTACGGGCTCACGCTGCTCCACGGCCTCCGCGTCGGCTTCTGGAAAATAGGTCGAAAGGAACGAGTAGAGTTCGCGGTATTTTTTTAGGCTCATGGGTCTCCCAGAAAGGTGCTTAAAGTTACCGCGTGCCCCGGACCCTTCCAACATCGAAAACGGAATGTTCGATGAATTCGTCGTTTCCTCGTGGTAATGACCCGGAATGGAAAAAGGCCTCGCAGACCTACTCGGTCCCGAATCGGTTACGGAGTTCCAAACCCACTACGCTCGGAACGAACCGGTGTGTATTCCGCACGGGGAGGGGGAACTCCGAGGACTCCGGGATCTCCCGTTTCTCCAGTCGCTCGAAAGTCTCCTCGCCCGGTGGCCCTACGAAATTCAGGCCCATTTACCCGATCTTCGAGATGAATCGAGCGCGGTCGAATCGTCCGCGGCCGATGCTCCAAAGCTCTTTCGGAACGGAATGGGTTTACTCTTTAATGACGTCGACCGAGTGTCCGGCGAATTAAAGGAATGGGTGATGAATCTCCGTCGTGATCTCGGGCTTTCCGAGCTCACCTACGGACGGTGCCTCGTCTACGCTACCCCGGATGGAAAAGGGACAGCGCCGCACTTCGATCAGAATATAAATTTTGTGCTCCAGATTCACGGCACGAAAATTTGGTCGATGGCGCCGAATACCTCGGTATTGAATCCGCTTTCCCGCCATACGATGGCGGGAGAGCCGGACCCGGAGCTTGCGAGTTACGTCTTAGAGCCCCTGCCTAAAAAAATGCCGCCGAACGCGAAGCAGTTTTCTCTCGCGCCGGGCACGCTTCTCTACGTACCCCGCGGGTATTGGCATTCGACGGAAGCGGCAGGCGATTCCCTCGCGCTAAACTTCACCTTTACGGCCCCGAGCTGGATCGATCTCTTTACGACGGCGCTTCGGTCACGGCTCGCGCTTTCGCCGGAATGGCGGGAGACGGCGCACGACTCGGGAGCCGACCGATTTTCTGATCTCCTGGAGACATTGGTTTCCGATCTACCGAACTGGCGCGCGGAAGATATTCTCTCGGTTACCGAGGGCGACCCGAGCCGCGATTCATCTGCTCAAAACGGTAACCTACGTGGGTCCAGATGATTTTTGCGTAGTAAGTTAGGAGCGGGCCGAGGATCAGGTACTGCAGGAATGGGTAAAGAATGATCACCCAGTCGTCGGCACCCGATACCTTTAAGTAGATCATGGGTGGAATGGTTAGGGCCGAAGTCGCAAAAAATCCAATCATCATGGCGCCGAGAAAGTAGCCGCTTTCTTGGCTGATTTTATAGCCGCACTCCGGGCACAGCTTCTCCATGTTCACGATGCCCTTTGAAACTTTTCCGCGGTGGCATTCCGGACATCGGCCCCGGAGAATGGCCTCGAATGTAGACGGGCGGTCGGAAACCGGTGACGAATTTTTTTCGGGCTGACTCATTCTAGAAAACTATCCGAGAAAGTGCCGAACATCAATCGGCGGAGGGTTCGGTAGGGGAAGTCACTCCCCCATTAATGCCCCCGAAGAGATCCTGTTTCCAGTTCCAGGCCGTGGGCACCCGGTAACGATCGGCGTAGGGGGGGCAGTGCGCGAGGTACCAGTCGCGGAGCGCCGGGAGGTGGTGAAGTCCGACTCCCGGGTGGATGTGGTGGATACAATGAAATCCGATATTCCGAGGCCCGATGAAGAGGCGCTCGAGTGGATGGGTGTGGTGATCGAAAGTCGATTCGATAAGCGCGTAAGTCGATCGTTCGGACTGGATATCGTATTCGTGTTCGATCAGCAGACGGTAAATGCAGAATGTTCCGGCGACGGGGAGGGCCGCGTAGTAGCAATAAAATAGGAATGGAAAGGTCGTGACCGCGAGAAGGAAAACGGCCGCGTGAAAAAGTGCGATGGGAATATCTTCACGCGCACATCGAACGACTTCGGCACTCTGGCTTAAGTCGCGGCCAGAAACGTCCTGTAGAAAAGTTCGGGCATAAAACGTCCGAATGCCGGGAATGAAGGTCGCAAAAATCCCGACGAAGGACCGGGTGATCCAAAAAGGAATGAACAGGGGCCCTTTTTTTAACGTAAGGATTACGCGCCGGATTCCCGTGCATTTCTTATTGATCTTAAAGTACGGATCATTTTCGAAGAGGGTGTTCTGGTGATGGCGAATGTGGTGATAGGCCATCGCATCGATCGTGGTGCCGATCGGGTAACCCACGAGGACTTCGAAGACGCGTACGGTGAAAGACTTTCGCTTTAAGCCCGCGTGAGTCAGATCGTGAATGAGGACCCCGAACGCGTGGATGCGCCCCGCGATTAAAAGAATCCAGACGGGAAAGAAAAAAACGGAGGTCCGCTGCATGGCGAGGGCCGAGAGAATGATGACTGACCAGTCGCACGCGGCGAAAAAAGTAAGCCGTGGGAGGGATGCTTTCCCGAGGAGTGCGCTGGGTACATCGGATCGTTTAAAGCTTTCGACGGTGGTCGCACCCATGCGTTTAGTGTAGGGGCACGGCAGCTGGAAAGCAGCCGGAAAGGGATTGACGCTCGGATATTTAGTCGGTCAGGCACTCCGGTCCGACGAGGGTGGCGCCCGAAAGCCATTCGATGATTTCCGCGGCGCAAGGATCTTTGGCCGGCAGTTCGTCACGAAACCGAGACTTCGTTTCAGCGTCCATCCCGTCTAAACCCGTTTCGAGGAGCGTTTTATTCCACCGAACGAGGATATCCCGTAACGGGCCTCCGAGATTTATCTCTAGTGATTCGTCGTAGGCCGCTTCCGGTGTAACACCACCAGAAATCGATTTCATCGCGGCGTGAACGACGAGACGGGATAGCTTCGCCTGATTCATCGGATTAAATGCCCAACCTGCCGCCGCGGCGTACGGACCGGGGTACCGGCCCTGCGGCGGTTTCAATTTTAGAAACTTACACTGCTTCGGTCCATCATTCGCAAACGTATTATCCCAGATAAACGGTTTCCTCCGGAGCGTCTCGGCGACCGAAATGAGTTCTGCCTCCGTGATCATTTCTGAAATAACGCGACTGCCGGTCCAAAAGATTTCGATTCCCGGATCTAGTCCTTCTCCAATTTTCTCGAGGTACCCTTCGGGTCGAGCAGTCCTACCCCGAATCGAATCCCTTTAGCCCGGGAATAAGTAGCGAGTCCTCGGAGTTCGTTCCAGTTTTCCGCGGGATGCGATTCTTGCCACCGTTTTCGCAAATAGGGGTCTCGCTTCGGCGCGTAGATATAAAAATGCCCGTCGTGGGCGGAGAGAAAATCGATCATCTCCCGGCGAGCGGGGTTAGACCACGGGGGTCCAAAAAAACCTTCAATGACTCCGAGGCCGTGGTGCGGGTTCACGTCCTCTAGCGTAATGAAGTCTTTTCCCGAAATAAAGGCGGATTAAATCGGGATTGCATTTAAAAATGTAAGTGTTATGATTACATTAAGCACATGTTTGAATCAACCGAGGTATAAGATGAAACTCCTAGAAAAAGCACCACTTGGAAAAGTTACCCTATCGAACCGGATCGTCATGGCACCGCTCACGCGCTCGCGGGCGATAAATAATATTCCGAACGATTTAATGGTCGAATATTACGCGCAGCGGGCGAGTGCCGGTCTACTGATAACCGAAGGGACGTCGCCCTCCCCGAATGGGCTAGGATACGCACGAATTCCCGGACTTTATAACTCGGAGCAGGTTTCGGGATGGAGAAAAGTGACGAATGCCGTTCACGAACGGGGCGGGCATATTTTTATTCAGCTCATGCACACCGGACGGGTCACTCACCCCGCGAATTTACCGGTCGGGGCCGCAGCGCTGGCTCCTTCCGCCGTTCCGCTCTCCGGTAAAATGTGGACCGACACGGATGGAATGCAGGATTTCCCGCTCGCGCGGGAGATGACACTCGCCGAAGTGAAGGGGGCTATTTCCGAGTACATTAAGTCCGCGGAGCTTGCGGTAGAAGCGGGGTTTGACGGAGTTGAAATCCACGCCGCAAATGGGTACCTCGCCGAACAGTTTCTAAATCCAGCCGCGAATCAGCGAAAGGATATCTACGGAGGTTCTTCCGAGAATCGAATGCGTTTCGTACTCGAAGTCGCGAGCGGGATTGCCGAAAAAATCGGGGGAGACCGAGTAGGAATTCGAGTCTCTCCTTACGGAATCTTTAACGATACCGGGCCATTTGAAGGAATTGACGCATTTTACGGTGAGCTCGCGGAGAAATTATCGGCGATCGGGCTCGCGTACATCCACGTCGTAGATCATACCGCGATGGGCGCGCCGCCCGTCCCCTCGGGAGTGAAAAAAATGATTCGCGAACATTTTAAGGGAACTTACATTCTCTCGGGAGGATATACGGCGGACCGGGCCGAACACGATCTGATTGAAAAACAGGGGGACCTCGTCGCGTTCGGACGCCCGTTTATTTCGAATCCCGACCTGGTGGAAAAAATTCGATCGGGTACTCCGCTTCGCGAACCGGATTCTTCGACATTTTATACTCCTGGCCCAGCGGGCTATACGGACTACTGACTTTCTCAAGGTCGGGCGTGAAACGACCGAAAATGTAGGGATGAAGCAGCGGAATGATGTCCCCGGCGAGGTATTGCGGAAGGAGCTTGATATCGAGCTCTTGCGACGCGGACTCGTGGGCCCTGTTTCTTCGCTCGCGCTGATGCTGATCCTTTATGGGGTCTTTTGGGCGGAGCTCCGGGAAGGACCTGGTTTAATGATCGGGGCTGCCCTCACCGGATTTTCTCTCCTTCGGCTCTATGCCGTCGCCGGAAAGAACCTCGTCCGGGGTCCGTTTTCAATCGGCGTCATCGGGATGTCGCTCGCGTGGGGGATTCTCGCGATCTGGAGTATTTCTAAATACGGCGTCGGAAATCCGGCCAGCGTTACCATCACGATTCTCATTTGCGGTCTTTCCTCGGGAGGAGTGACCTCGGTCAGTCCGCGCCCAAGGCTCCTCACGGGAATGCTCTTTTGTCTGCTCGTCGTGCAGGCCGTCGTGCTCGGGGCGACTTCGTTTGAGGGACGCGAGCGGTTTTTTTCCGTAGTCTACGCGGTCTATTTCGGATTTCTCTGGAAGCAGGGAAGTGCGGTTTACGCAATCACGGCCGAAAATATTGCGTCGACCTTACATCAAAAGGGTGAGTCAAATAAACTTCAGCAAATTCTCGACTCCGTTCCGGGGCTCGTTTCGTACCTCGACACGGAATTAAAATACATTACGGTGAATCGCCGACTCGAACTACTCTTAGGAGTTAGCCGCGAAGAAATTCGCGGGCGTGCGGTCGGATTCATGGCTCACGAAAATGAATTCGTCGAAATGGTTCGGACCTTCCTCGATTCTCCCGAAATCGAGCGGGTCGAAGAACGAGAACTCCCCGCTCCGCGCGGGGGGCGCCGGTGGTACATTGTGTCGCTTGCGAAGACCGGAGTGTCGGGGCGCGAACTCGTCTGCGTGAGTTTCGATATTCATGAACGAAAGCAGTTGGAGCTCGAAAATTTATTTCACCGGGGACGGGTGGAATCGAGCGCAAAGATGGCGGCCCTGGGCGAAATGGCCGGGGGGATTGCCCACGAAATTAATAACCCGCTTACGGTCATTCATGGATTTGCGAGTCACCTGGCCGCACTCGTGACGGAGGGTAACGTCGACCCTACGGTGATCGGATCGAAGCTCGGAAAGATCGTGCACCACGCCGACCGGATTGCGAAAATAGTGCGGGGGCTCGGAAGTTTTTCGCGGAATACGGACCAAGATCCTTTCGTGGAAGCATCGATGGATACGATCCTTTCGGATACCTTGGAGCTTTGCCGAGATAAGTTCGGCCGAACCCATACGGACTTTCGGATGAAGGTGGTGCCGGAGATTAAACTCCAGTGTCGTCCAACCGAGATTTCTCAGGTCCTTCTGAACCTTTTAAACAACGCGGTCGACGCCGTCGAAAAGCGGGACGACCGATGGATCGATTTGGAAATTTTCGCGACGGAGACCCACGTTCGCATCATCCTTCAGGATTCCGGGCCCGGGATTTCTCCCGATATTCGAAAAAAAATTATGGAACCATTCTTCACGACGAAAGACGTAGGTAAGGGAACCGGACTTGGTTTGAGTATTTCGAAAGGGATCGTCGAGTCCCACCAGGGATGGCTGGATGTTGATTCTACACGCTCTAATACCTGTTTTATCGTCGAAATTCCGAAACGGCTCACCCTCGGCGACGCGGCGTAATCCATTCCGTTTCTTTTTTTTCTAGTGATTTTTTCGGGAGCGGGGGATGGTGGCGCGATGTCCCTAGACGACGCGCTCGGAAGTTCATTTAAGCCGGAAATCAGAAGTAGCGGGGCGAAACTCGTCGCCCAGGAAAAGGTTCTCCTTTCTCACGGCTCCGATCTCACGGTGCAAGCTTATATCCGCTCCTCTCCCTCCTATAAGGTCCAGCTCGTTGCCCCTTCGATCGACAGCGATATCATTATCGCGAAATGTAGCTGCCCGATCGGAAAAAAGGCGCAGTTCTGTAAGCATGTGTGGGCCACGCTCCTCTGCGCCGAGGTCGCCGCTCCCGATTTTATTACGGGAAAGCGTTCGATCGAAAAAGCGCCGTCCGAACATAATCCGGAAGTTAATAACCGAGCTGCGGCCGCGAAAGCCCGGGCGGGTGAGTACCGTAAAGTGCAGTACGAAAAGCAAAAGGCGCGAGTGAAGGAAATGAAGCGGAGTAAATCGGGGAGGGATGCCGCTGCCGTAGAGGCGAAATCATTTCCACCCGATGTGGAAACCGCGCTTGCCTATTTTACGAAAAATGGATTCCCCATGGCCGATGGCTTATCGGAGCTAGAACTCGGTGAGGGGAAGCGCAAGCTTTCGAGGGTCTTCCATCCGGACCGAGGAGGGACTCACGAAGAGATCACCGAGCTGAATACGCAGTGGGAAATCCTTATTCGTTACCTGAAAAGCTAGTCCAGTTTAGGGACGCACGACTCG
>JANXTV010000240.1 GCA_025352185.1 Oligoflexia bacterium | reverse complement strand
GGAAGGCCGGGAGAAAACTTCGTAGTTTAGAACGCGATACGATAGAGAAAATATCCGATTCGAAAGAGCGAGAAGCAAAGTTAGCAAAGTTTGTACTCCGCTACAGTTTTACTTCGGCGTTGCCACTCAGTGATGCCGAGATCTCCGTCCTTCAGGCGAAGCAGAAGCTTCGCCGCGAAAACCAGGATCGTCTCGATGGCCTACCGATAAAGACGATTAACGATGACTTCGCCGATACCGCGCGGAAGATCCACCGCGGAGGAGGCACGCTCACCCACATCACCGTCTCCGGACACGATAGCGGAGGGGAGTTTTCGGGAAAGAACGGGGAATTTAGTTTCGATACCCTCCACGTAAATCTTGGCGACGACGCGAAAGTGTTCGAGGAAGTTAATTCGTTTGGGATGCTCGGATGTTACGAGACCACACTCGGACAGGCCGCGGCACTTAAACACACTTTCCCAAATCTGCACTATATCGCCGGTTACGATGAGAAAGCCCCCCTCGCCGCCCAAAAGGAGGGGTGGAAAAATTACCAAATCCTTATAAAAAATGAGGCAACCCTCGAGAACACTCCCGACGAGGCGACGCTTAAAAGAGTGGTCGCTAAGATGAAGGTTGGGTTTGATGTACTTCATCATCCAGCGTTCTACCTCGAGGCACCAAAATGCGGAATTTTCTATTATACGAAGACGGAAGGACTCAAGAAACTAAACGGACTTGAATGCATCGAAGCGCAGAAAAAGAAGCATCCTTACTTCGAAACGATTGCGAAATACTATTACGGGCTCGAAAAGATTCCTGAAAATACGCAGTCCAGTGAACTACGGGATGCGTATTCTTTTATCCGGAAGTACGAAGAATGTTTTCTCGATACGGAACAAGGCGAAGTTTTCCCGGGTCATTCGGTCGGCCTTCTTCTTTTCTGGAAAAACACGCAAAAGAATTTTATCCGCTACCGGAAGCCGGAGCTTCAGGCGTGTACCGATAAGGTATCATCCGCGAGCCCGGGCGAGGTTCGTAGCCGCCTGGCAGAAAAAAAGGCGGAAGCGAATCGACGGGCCGAAGATCAGGCGACCTTATTTAAAAGTTTTCGGGCTCTCGCTCAGACTCCGGACGTACTCCTTTATAAGATAGCTAACGAGGTTTCTATAAAATTATCCCGGTACGATAGCAAAGGCATTGGGATCGCGGAGCAACAAACGGTAAATTTCGAAATAAGTGTCCTGAACGAACTTAAACAACTCGTAACCATCGCGATAAATCACCATGAAAAAATCGTTTCCGACGATGCCTATAAATATGCCGAGTTGACGCTGAAGGACCGCACGATGAATTCCCAGGATCGCCAAATTCGGAATCTCGTCCCGGACCGGGTAGTGGAGACTTTTGAGAAATATAAGTCGACGATGCTAAACTTCGTGGACCCCGATAAACTTGAAAAGATGAACCGAATGGAGCTGCGTAAATCCGCCCACGCCGCAAACGGAGTGAGTGGATCTTTCTTAGAGACCGATCTGGGGCTCTGGGACGGGAGTTGTTTCGGTCCGATAAAGGATCAGGTAAATGCGGAGCTTTTCGATACCGGATGTATCCCGTTCAGCTGGCACGAGTATAAAGAGGGGGGCGTAACGGAACCACCCCTCTGCGATGACGGTGACCGCGATAAGAGTAAGGGTAAGTCGGGGCGGAAAGACGTCACGGGATTTAAGGATTTCCAGATGGGCGTACCCCGAGATGTGCATTTCGAAGACGAGGATGGACCGGGTGAAGTTTCGGATGCCATACCGGCCGCAGAATCCGTACCTGCTCTCACGGACGACGAGAGCCACGAGGTCATGCGCTTAAATAAGAAATTTGGTCCGCAGTTTGAGGAGCTAACGCACCTCGAATCCGATGCCGCGAACGAGAAGATTAAGAAACGTCAGTAACCGATTTTTTTTAGGAAATCGTCGATCTTAGAATTCACGAGATCGGGTAGATCCATTTGCGGGCAATGACTACCGTGGCGAATCACTTCGAATTCACTGCCCGGGATCAGTTGGTGGAGGAGTTCCTGCTGCGCGAGCGGTATGAT
>JANXTV010000236.1 GCA_025352185.1 Oligoflexia bacterium | reverse complement strand
AAAACGCGGATTACGCGTCTTTCTTCGTAGTCTTCTTAGCGGCTGGCTTCTTTTCGGTCTTTGCGACTTTAACGGCCTTCGGAGCTTTCGCTGCCTTAGGTGCTTTTTCTTTCTTCTCGCCAGAAGCGGAAGCAGACTTAGCCTTTTTACCGAACATTTTTTGGAAACGCGCGAATGGATCTGCGGCTGCTTGAGGAGCTGCCGTAGGAGTTGTTCCGTCGGCCGCTACTTTCACTTTCTTCTTCTTATCGATGATATTTCCATCGACGAGCTGAACCACGGCCATCTCGGCCGCGTCGCCCCAGCGACGGTCAGAAAGTTTAAGTACGCGGGTGTAACCACCGGCGCGCGTCTTATAACGAGTCGCCAGTTCTCCGAACAGCTTCTTCACGATGAGTTCGTCGCGCGTGCGATCGAAAGCGAGGCGGCGGGAAGCCGGAGTTCCGCTCTTTCCGAGGGTGATCAGACGATCCACCACGCGGCGGATTTCTTTACCCTTTTCGAGAGTGGTCACGATTTGTTCGTGATGGAGAACCGAGTTCGCCATGTTCTTGAACATTGCTTTACGGTGGGAAGTGTTTCGGCCGAATTTACGACCTGCTACTGAGTGTCTCATAATATTACCTTCTTTTTACTGCTCTGGGTGTCGGTGGGACGACCCAGATTAATCTTCGATATCGTCCGAATCATCTTCGAAGTCATCGCCTGCTTCGCGGTCACTCAAGATGCGACTTTCGTCGACATCGGAGTCTGCCGGCTTAGGAGGCTGGCTCGGAGCTACGAAGCCGTCGAGCTTCTGTCCAAGTCCAAGACCCATCTCCGAAAGGATATCTTTAATTTCGTTCAGAGATTTACGTCCAAAGTTCTTCGTCTTCAGCATTTCTGCTTCGGTCTTCTGAACCAGTTCGTAGATGTACTTAATATTTGCGTTCTGGAGGCAGTTAGCCGAGCGAACGGAGAGCTCAAGTTCTTCAACCGAACGATAGAGGTTCGGATTAAACTGAGGCTGACCCTTCACTTCTTCCATCGCAGTCGGTTCTTCTTCTTCTTCGAAATTCAAGAAGATCGAGAGCTGATCTTTCAAGATCTTCGAAGCTAAGCCCACTGCATCTTCGGGCTTTACGGAACCATCGGTCCAGAGCTCGAGGGTGAGCTTATCGTAGTCGGTACGCTGACCGACGCGGGACTGGGTGACCGTGTAGTTCACGCGGCGGATCGGCGAGAAGAAGGAGTCGACGGCAATCCAGCCTACTCCCATATCGTCCGTTTTATTCGATTCGGCGGCGACGTATCCACGTCCGCGCTTCACACGAATTTCGGCTTTAACTTTTCCGCCTTTACCGATCGTCGCGATGTGCTGATCCGGGTTAAGGACCTGGACGTTATCGCTGCAAACGATATCGGAAGCTTTCACTTCGCACGGACCGACTTTATCGATCATGACCGTGACTTCTTCCGAGTGAAGTTTAAAACGAACTTCTTTCAGGTTCAGAATGATTTCGGCGACGTCTTCGGTGACATCGGGAACAGCGGTGAACTCATGGAGTACGCCGTCCATTTTAACGGCCGTAACGGCCGCGCCCTGGAGGGACGAAAGAAGGACGCGACGCAGGGAATTTCCTAACGTCAGGCCGTATCCGCGCTCAAGCGGCTTCGCAATGAATTTTCCGTAGCCGTCGGTCAGCGACTCTTTATCGAGGTCAAGAGACTTCGGCTTAATCAGATCGCGCCAGTTTTTTTCTAAATTACCCATCATAGTTTCGTTCTCATTTCCTGTAACCCCTCGCTGCGCGTCCTGCGACAGCCATGCGGAGTGTTTAGGTTAAAACGAACGCCGAAATCACTTCATGCGACTTCGGCGTCGCCCGTAAAATACTGCGCCCGACTCGAATTACTTCGAGTAAAGCTCGACCACCATGCGTTCTTGCATAGGAGCCGTAACGTCATCACGCGAAGGAAGATCCCGAACGCGAGATTTGAAAGCGGTAGAATCAAGTTCCAGCCATTGTGGAATCTCGCGGCGTTTCACGCTCTCGAGCGCGCCCGCGATACGGGACGTGCTGCGGCTTGCTTCGACGACTTCGAGCATATCGCCCTTATCGACGAGGTAAGACGGGATGTTCACGGCTTTTCCGTTGATCACGAAGTGACCGTGACGGACGAGCTGACGAGCATCGGCGCGGGAATTCGCAAAACCGGAACGATAAACAACGTTATCGAGACGGCGTTCGAGCATCGAAAGGAGGTGGTTACCCGTGATCCCCTTCATGGTGCTCGCTTTTTCGAAGAGTCCGCGGAATTGGCCTTCGCCTAATCCGTACATCCGCTTGATCTTCTGCTTCTCACGAAGCTGAAGTCCGTATTCTGAGAACTTAATGCGGCCTTGTCCGTGCTGTCCTGGCGGATAGCCACGACGTTCGAACGCGCATTTTTCCGAATAGCAGCGGTCGCCCTTTAAGAAGAGCTTTTGGTTTTCACGACGGCATAAACGACAAACTGAACCAGTGTAACGCATTTTCTATAATCCTCTTCTTAGACGCGGCGGCGTTTAGGGGGGCGGCATCCGTTATGGGGGATCGGGGTCACATCTTCGATCGAAGTGACTCGGATACCTGCCGACGAAATTGCACGGAGTGCAGATTCGCGTCCGGCGCCTGGTCCAGAAACATAAACGTTACAAGAACGCATTCCGCTCTCGGCCGCTTTACGTGCAGCATCTTCAGCCGCTACCTGTGCAGCGAACGGAGTATTCTTCCGGGAGCCGCGGAACCCTTTTCCACCGGCCGAAGCCCAGCAGATCGTGTTCCCCATCGGATCGGTGATCGTCACGATGGTGTTGTTAAAGGAAGAGAGGACGTAAACGTTTCCGTTTACTGATCCGCGCTTACTTTTCTTAATTTTCTTATCACCCGTGGCTGCGGCAGCGGTTTCAGTCCCGGTTGCCGGAGCAGACTTTTCAGTCTTCGTTTCGGTTTTTGCTTCACTCATGAATCTTTACTCCAAAAATAGTTCAGTTAAACAACTGAGTTAGTCAGGCGGATTAGTTAAGCGACGGCTTACTTCATCGCCTTAACAGATTTTTTACCCGCGATCGCGACGGCTGGACCCTTACGAGTACGCGCGTTCGAGTGCGTGCGCTGTCCACGTACCGGCAGTCCCTTACGGTGGCGGGAGCCACGGTAGGTTCCGAGGTCTACGAGGCGCTTAATGCTGAGGGAAATCTCCCGACGGAGGTCACCTTCCACGCGGTAGTCTTTTTCCATGATCTCGCGGATTTTCTGAACTTCAGTTTCCGTGAGTTCGTCGGACTTCTTATTTTTATCGACGCTTGCCGAAGCAAGGATCTTACGGGCGGTCGGTTGACCGATTCCGAAAATATAAGTCAGAGCGATTTCGATACGTTTGTTGCGAGGTAAATCAACACCAGAAATACGTGCCATTTTCTAATAAATCCTTTCGATTATCCCTGACGCTGCTTATGGCGTGGGTTCGTGCAGATCACACGCACCACTCCGGCACGGCGGATGATTTTACATTTTTCACAGATCTTTTTAACGGACGCGCGAACTTTCATTTCCCTTACCCTTCTAGAGTTCGTAAAGACGAACTTTCAGATCTTTACACCCTCGATCAAGAGGGCTTCATCGATCGTTAGGCTTCGACATTTTAGGATCGAAACCTCTATTTCACGCGCCCGGGGTAACCCAGACGCGAAACCACTACACTTCGTAAAAGTTTACCGTTTCTAACCTCAGACCCGGGCCGACTTCAACTCCCGATTTTAACCCGGTGCTGAATTTTACCGGCCTAGTCGAGAGACGTGAGGATGACCGGACCCTTTTCGGTAATCGCGACGGTGTGCTCAAAATGGGCCGAAAGCGACTTATCGGTGGTGACCGCGGTCCACCCATCCCCAAGGACTTTCACATCCGGCTTACCCGCATTAATCATCGGTTCGATCGCCAGAACCATCCCGACTTTC
>JANXTV010000225.1 GCA_025352185.1 Oligoflexia bacterium | reverse complement strand
TCGTCGACTCGAGTGGAAAGCGGGTCATCATTGACTGGGAGAGTTCCCAGAAAAAAATCGATGCCCTGCTCGCCGAAACGCCGAAGGATACGACGCTCGCGATTACGGGTTTTGTCGCGTCCACGGCGGCGGGAGTGCCGACGACTTTAAAACGGAACGGGAGCGATTACTCGGCTTCGATTTTCGGGCGGCTCCTGGGATCGCCCGCGATCACGATTTGGACCGACGTCGACGGGGTGCTCTCTGCCGATCCGCGGCTCGTTCCCGATGCAATTGTGCTCGATGAAATGAGTTATAAAGAAGTAACGGAGCTCGCTAATTTTGGTGCGAAGGTCGTTCATCCCGCGACGATGGAACCCGCGATTAAAGATAAAATTCCCGTGTGGATTAGGAATACGTTTAACCCCGGATTCCCGGGTACGAAAATCCACGCGGGCGCAAGTGGCGCGGCGGCGGTTAAAGGTTTTTCGGCGATCGAAAAAATGGCGCTGATAAATATGGAGGGGACGGGACTCGTCGGAGTTTCCGGCGTAGCGGAGCGCCTCTTCTCGGCCCTGCGCTCGGCGAATATTTCGGTCGTCATGATTTCCCAAGCGAGTTCGGAACATTCGATTTGCATAGCGGTCGCGGAACCCGATGCGGTTCGCGCGAAAGTGGCGATCAGTAAAGCGTTCTTCGCGGAAATCCATCAGGGAGCGCTTGACCGGATCGATGTGACGCTCGGTCGCAGTATCCTCGCCGCGGTCGGCGATAACATGGTGGAACAGCCAGGAGTCTCTGGGCGATTCTTTAGTGCGCTCGGGAAAGCCGGTATTAATATCGACGCAATCGCGCAGGGAGCTTCCGAACGAAATATTTCGGCGGTTATCGACGGCGCCCAGACGAGTCGGGCGCTCCGCGCGGTCCACTCGGCTTTCTATCTATCTCCGCAGACGATCGGGATCGGACTCGTAGGCACCGGATTGATCGGGAAAGAATTTCTTAAGCAACTGCGCGCCGAATTGCCAACTTTAAAGAGTCGCTACGGAATGGATATTCGCGTTCTCGGACTCATGAATTCTAAGGAAATGCTTCTCGGAGCGCGCGACGAGCGGGGGATTGATCCATCACTTTGGGCGGAGTTCGGAAAAGTCGCGAACCCGAACGCGGTAAAGGCCGATCTCGGAGTTTGGCTGTCGCACCTTAGGGAGAGCCACCTTCCCCATACGGTGATGATCGACTCCACCGCGAGCACGGATTTAATTGCGAATTACCCGGCGTGGCTCCGTGCGGGAGTACACATTATTACGCCGAATAAGAAAGCGAATACCCAGTCCTGGGCCGATTACCAAAATTTACGCGCGGTCGCCGCAGAATCGAATCGGCGGTTCCTTTATTCGACGAATGTGGGCGCGGGACTTCCGCTGCTCCAAACCCTCCGTGATCTCTGCCAAACCGGCGATCGACTGGTGAAGCTCGAAGGTGTATTTAGCGGGACACTTTCGTTCATCTTTAACTCCTACGACGGAAAAAAACCGTTTTCGGAAATTGTTCTCGAGGCTAAAAACCGTGGCTACACCGAACCTGATCCACGGGACGATCTATCGGGAATGGACGTCGCTCGAAAACTCGTAATCCTCGCGCGCGAGGCCGGCATTCCCCTCGAACTCTCGGATATTCCGATCGAAAGCTTAGTTCCGGAGCCCCTTCGAAATGTTTCGGTTACGGATTACCTGGCTCGAATTGCCGAAGGCGATTCGGTGATGGATGAAAAATTTAAGTCGGCATTCGGGAAAGGGGAAGTCCTTCGATACGTCGGCGAAATTAACGAAAAGGGAAAAGCTTCGGTAAAACTCGGAAGCTTTTCAAAGTCTCATGCGTTTTCCGCGCTCAGCGGCGCCGATAACAGCGTCGCATTTCATACGACGCGCTATAATCGGCAGCCCCTCGTGGTCCAAGGACCGGGCGCGGGTCCGGAAGTCACGGCGGGCGGGGTCTTCGCCGACCTGCTTCGCTTAGCCTCGGCCCTCGGAGCGCCTCGGTGAGCGCCACGATAAACCGAGTGTCAGACCAAAGTTCGGTTCGGATGTCGGCGACTGCGTTTGCTCCCGCGACGGTTGCAAATGTCGCTACGGGCTTCGATATTCTCGGTTTTGCGATCGATGGCATCGGTGACCGCGTGACCGTGAGTCGGAGCGAAACCCCCGGCGTAACGATTTCGGCAATTCGGGGAATAATTAATGTTTCGGGAATTCCGCTCGAGGCCCATAAAAATACGGCGGGAGTGCCTCTTCTGAAAATGCTGGAGTCGGCCCGTCCGGGGTTCGGCTTTACGATTGAAATTGAAAAAAGTATTCCGCTCGGCTCGGGAATGGGTGGATCGGCCGCCTCGGCCGTCGGCGCAGTCGTCGCGGCGAATGCGCTTCTCGAAAAGCCCTTTTCTCTCGAGGATCTCCTCGGGTTCGCGCTCGAAGGCGAGGCGATTGCGAGTGGAGCAAAACACGCCGATAATGTGGCGCCGTGCCTTTACGGGGGAGTGACCCTGACTAACCCGGGGGCTAGTCCTAGGCCGGTCCGGTTGCCCGTTCCGGCGAACCTATTTGTAAGCGTCGTTTATCCCGCGATGCGACTCGATACGAAAGTGGCGCGTGCCGCCCTATCCGCGACCCTTACCTTGAAACAACACATCGAACAGTCGGCTCGTCTCGCGGCTCTCGTTGCCGGAATCTGTACCGATGATCTCGAACTCCTGCGACGGGGACTCGACGATGTTCTGATTGAACCACAACGGGCGAGCCTCATTCCTGGCTTTGCGGCGGTGAAGGCGGCCGCACTTGCGCACGGCGCACTCGGCGGATCGATATCGGGTGCCGGTCCCAGCGTCTTTGCATTTTCGACGAGCGAGAGCACCGCCCGGGAAATATCCCTCGCGATGCAAACCGCATTTAAGGCGAATGGGGGTCTCGACTCCGAAAGCTGGGTTTCCCCCATCCGAGGGGCCGGAGCCGGGCTCGTATGAGTTTTGCGCCACTGAGATTTAAAAGTACCCGAGGGGGTGGCGGCTCAGCCCTCGGTATCCGGGAGGCACTGGAAGCCGGTTTAGCGTCCGACGGCGGGCTCTTTGTTCCCGAATTCTTTTCTCCGTTCGACGCGGATGATTTCCAGAGAGAGTTCCGAAAGGAAAAGCCCCCGAGTCTCGCGGAGATTGCCCCCCGAATCCTCGCTCCGTTTTTCTCGTCAGATTCCGCGCTCCAGTCGGCGCTCCCCGAGATTTGTAAATCGGCATTTAATTTTAATGTTCCACTCACGGAAATTCCCGGCCGTCCGGGCGATTTTTTCCTCGAGCTTTATCACGGGCCGACTTCCGCTTTCAAAGACGTCGGCGCGCGATTCCTCGCCGAAGTTTTATCTCGGACGGGGGCACCGTCCAGCGCTTCCGGGAGCGCCTCCGCCGGGGTGATAGCCTCCACCGAAAAAATGCGAACGGTGATTGTCGCGACGTCGGGAGATACGGGCGGGGCGGTGGCGGCGGCGTTTTACGGAAAACCTGGAATTGAAGTCGTGATCCTCTTTCCAAAGGGTATGGTTTCCCCTCGTCAGGAACATCAGCTGTGCGCGTGGGGTGGGAACGTCCGTGCGTTTCGGGTTGCCGGCACGTTTGATGATTGTCAGCGGATCGTAAAGGAAACGCTTGTGGCGGGAATCGCCGGCGAGACGGCTCGAGGCGCGGGAAATTCTTCGGTTGCTGCGGGTTCGACTCTAAATCGGCATTGGCTGAGTGCGAACAGCATTAACCTCGGCCGAATTCTTCCGCAGATGACCTATTACGCGTGGGCCTCACTGCTCCGGGCGAGTCGAAACGGCGGTAGTGCGCCCGGATTTATCGTACCGAGCGGGAATCTCGGAAATTCGCTCGCGGCACTTTGGGCGAAACGCCTTGGGTTTCCCATCGGGCCGGTTGTTTTGTCGTTAAACAGTAATCGCGGGGTGGCGGACTTTCTTGCGACCGGTAACTTTAGTCCGGTCCGAGCGACTCCGACGGCCGCGAACGCGATGGATGTGGGAAATCCGAGTAACCTCGAGCGGATTCGTTCGCTTTACCCGGTCTTCACGGAACTTGGTGCGGATGTCTGCGCACATTCCGTGTCCGATGCGGAAATCGAAAACGAGATTCGCACGAGCGAAAGGGAGTGGGGGCAAATCGTGTGTCCCCATACCGCGACGGCGACGGCCGCTCGTAAACGCGCGCTTCCCGAGGCTTCCGAATGGA
>JANXTV010000214.1 GCA_025352185.1 Oligoflexia bacterium | reverse complement strand
CCGCGTCGCCTCCCCCCGCTTCCACCGTTCAGGAACTCGCACCGTCTGCGACCGAACCGCTGGCGGGATCTCCCGCCGCGGAGGAACTGCCCCCGCCCGTAGAAGATACGGCCGCCGTGGAACCCGCACCGCTCGAGGTGGTCGACGTGCCGGCGGAACCCGAACCGGTCGCCGCGAGTGATGATTCCGGGACGAGTACGAAAAAATACGACCGATCGATCCCCCTCTACGAACGGGAAAATCCGACCGTCGGCGTGGATATCCACGGTTCGCTCGGTGCGCTCGGTACGCCGATTAAATCCCAACCCGCGGGCTCGGCGACCGTGAACGAATCGAGTGTTCGGAACTTTGGGTTCGGGTTTGAGTTCGAACCGAAGTTCCTCCAGTCCATCGGAGTCGTCTCGATCGGCCCGTCGGCGAATCTTTACGTCCTCGACCCCGTCGGGGATCTCACCGAAGGTTCATTTTCAATTTTCTCGGTGGGCGTGAGCGCGAAGTACCAGCTGAAGTTTATGCGCTCGCAGTACGTCGTGCCGTTCGTCGGTTTCGAAGCCCAGATGATCCATTATAATTTTGTTCCCGAAACCGGGATCGGCACGGGATGGACGCTTTCGAGCGGGCCGACCTTCGGCGCGATGCTTTTAATGAACTGGATGGAACCTTCTTCCGCACATAATCTTTTTTCGGAGTACGGGATTAAACGCACCTACCTCGTCGGCGAAGCGAAGCTCCTGAAGGCGAGCGAAACGATTCTCTCCGTCGAGGGAACTGCGATCTACTTCGGCCTGCGCATGGAATACTAACGTGAGCGCGCGGCGCAAGCGGGCCCCGGCCCGCTGGACGGAAGAATCACTCACGGAAGAGGTGCGGCTTAAATACCGCCTTTACGAAAACTGCGTGCAGAGCCCGGCTTGGCAAATGAATCAACTCCCCCATTTTCACCGAAAATTTACGGGGGTGACTCCCCTCTCGATGCGCGAGGATTTCTGCGGGACGGGACGGATCGCCTGCGAATGGGTGAAGAAGTCGAAGAAGCACCGTGCGGTGGGGCTCGACCTGGATCCCGAGTGCTTAGGATATGCGAAGTTAGTAAATCAGGCGGCGCTGCCGGAGAGTACGCAGTCTCGCGTCGACTTTTTAAGGCAGGACGTCTGCCGCCCGACGCGTGAAAAATTCGACGTGATCGGAGCCCATAACTTTTCGTTTTTCGTCTTCCACGAACGCGAGCAACTCCTCCGCTACGCCCGGGCGGCGCGCGCCTCGTTAAAGAAAAAAGGAACGTTCTTCCTCGAACTCGCCGGGGGCGAAGGTTTCGTCACGCCCGGTTCTTCCGCGGAAAAAATGAAGGTCCCGGGCGTCGGGCGGGTTAAGTACGTGTGGGAGCAGCATCCCTTCGACCCGGTCACGAAGATCGCCGACTACTCCATTCATTTTAAAGTCCCCCACCGGAAGAAAAACGGCGAGCGCGCGGACTACTGGATGGCGGACGCGTTCACCTACCACTGGCGACTGTGGGAAATTCGTGAAGTTCGCGAAATTCTACTCGAGGCGGGCTTCCGTGATACCGCCGTGCTGTGGCCGGAAGACGAATCGATGACTCGCTACGAGCGCGTCGAGAATGCGGAAGCGTGCGAAGTATGGCTCGCGTACGTCGTCGGGATTTGCTGATTGAACTTTCGTCCGGACGCGGGGAGACTCCGGGGATCACAAAACCGAACCTCACCTGGAGATCCCCTCGATGAACTCGCATTCTCTTTTAACCCGAAATTTTAGCCTCCTCGCCCTAATCGTAACGTCGAGCCTGGCGGCCACCGCCGGACTCCCTTCCGCCGCTCGCGCCGCGGACTGTTCCGCCCTGCCGAAATTCGAAGTCGTAAGGGAAGCACTGACGAAGGCCCGGAAGGAAGCGAACGGCGGATTTAATTTAGAGATGTGGGCATCGGTCGTAAACCGCGACGGCGAAGTGTGCGTCGTTACCTTCACCGGGAAGGACCGGGGCGATCAGTGGCCCGGATCCCGCGTGATTTCGGCCCAGAAGGCGAATACGGCGAACGCTTTTTCACTCCCGAAACTCGCCCTTTCCACGGCGAACCTTTTCTCACCCGTCCAACCCGGAAATAGTCTCTTCGGCCTCCAGGAATCGAACCCCGTAAATACCGCGGTCGCTTACGGCGGCGATTCGAAATCGATCGGGACGAAGAACGACCCGATGGTGGGTAAAAAAATCGGCGGCGTGAATGTCTTCGGCGGCGGAGTTCCCCTCTATAATAAAAAGGGCACGCTCGTCGGTGCGGTCGGCGTGAGCGGCGATAGTTCGTGTGCCGATCATAATATCGCGTGGCGTTTACGGAATAACCTCGGACTCGACTTCGTTCCCGCGGGAGTGAGCCCGACGAAAAACGACGCGATTATGTACTTAAAAGCGGATGAGAAGCCGAATGGCTTTAAGCACGCGCTCTGCGGCGGAACCGAAGCGACGATCGTGCTTCCGGACACCGCTAAACTTTAAACTTTTTCTTTTAAATTCAGGCGTGCGTCCCTCAGACTAGAGGGATGCACGCCTTTTTAATTTTCGCGCTCGTAGCCACCTCGTTTCCCACCCTCGCCTTCGCCGCGGGTGAAACCCCGCCGGCCGACGCCGCGGCGAAAGCCACGGACGACTGCCTCACGACCCGGGAATTCATCACCGCTATGGAATTCATCCGGTCGAACGAAGATTTCCGACTCCGCGAACCCGAGGCGACCGATCTCGCGCTAAAAATCTCCGACGGATGCACGGGCTCCGCGAGCCGTTTTATTCGCGTGGCGAAACTCCTTCTTAAGTCGGGTTTAAATCGTCGGGACGCGACCGAATGGTCCTTAAAATTCGCACTCGACCAGGATGCGCGCACCGAGGCATTTTTAAGCGCGTTTAAACGCGCGTACCTCGAGGAGTTTCTCGATCTCGATATCGCCACCGCCTTAAAAATCGCATCGACCGTGTCGCTTGAATTTGCGGGAGATTTAAAACGGGTGCGGGAAGATTTCGAGAAGCTCGTCGACTTCTGTTCGTCCTCGAAAAAAGGTTTCCCCCTCCCGAACGTGAAGTGCGGAGAGTTCGCGGCGAACCTCGCGAAAAAGGGCATGCCGTGGGAAGGCGGAATCGCGAACCCGTTCCTCCGCGTCTACGAATTCCTGCTGACCGAAGAGGGTCCGGCACTCACGACCGCGGACGCTTTCCGTACGGCCGACGCCGTCGTCACCTCCGGACCGAAGGCCCCCGAGAATTTCATCCAGGCTTTTAAATACGCATCCGGTACGAACGGACTCGCACTCAGCCAGAAGGCCGCCGTGGCGTTTGCTCAGAAGCTCGCGATCCGGCCCCCTCCGAAGACGCTCAAGCGCTAGTAGACTAGAAAACTAGCGTCGCCGAAAGCCCCGGAACGAGGCTTCGGCCGGAATTTACAGGGAAAAACGCGGCGCCGACAAGCGGACCGTAGATTCTCTTTTTATAATCGCG
>JANXTV010000195.1 GCA_025352185.1 Oligoflexia bacterium | reverse complement strand
GAGAGATGGTCTTAAACTACGTCACCCAGCTGAAGAAGACCGCGACGGTCTATATCGATGATAAAGGCGTCTCGAGCCTGCAATAGCCTCGTTTCGGTCTATAGAGCCTACCCTCAGAGTAAGAAAACCCGCGGAATCTTCGGATTCGGCGGGTTTTTTTTCCTCATTTAAACGCTCGGCAAAGCGTCCGGTACCGCAATATTAACGGTAGAGCTTTCGTAGCGCCCGTCGATTTTCGGGGGAGAGGTGAATATCTTTCACATTTCCCATTTCCTCGACGGCGCGGTTCTTACAGGTATTCATGATGGAGTCGGGGTCGTACGCGGTGAGTTGGTATTCCGGTGCATAAGGCTCCTCGAGAAAACCGTAATCAACTCCGGGTCGATTTCCGGGAGCGTGGAGGAGTAAGCAGTTCGGGTCGTTGAATGCTGCCTTCAGCAACTGCTCGTGCTGGAATCCGGTGGCATGGCCGAACTCGTGAAGGGCGAGGTAAGCCCAGTTATCGAGCTTTCTGAATTTCATCTTCGGATCCGGACCGTTTTTACCTTCTTCGAATACGATATACGGTTTCCCGGCTGCTAGCTTCTTCGCGCTTCGCGACGGGGTCTGGCCGCCGAGTCCGGTGAAATTCCCGAACGTCTTAAAGAGCATCAGATCGTACTCCGACGTCCGGTCCGTACAGTCCGAAAACTTTCGAAAGTAAATCCCGGTCCGGTCCCGGGTGTATTCCCGGACGACGGCATCCCGGATCGCTTTCTTTTCGGCGGAGGTGAATGGTGCCCCCGACGCGAGGTATTCCCGGGTCCCGCTCGAGGCGAACGTTAAATTCGCTTGGGCGGGTGAAGCAAAACAGACGCGCACTCCGGCAGGTTTTACCCACTTCTGGGACCTATCGAGATAGGTCGCGAACGCGGCCTTCCCGAAGAGGGGCGTCACGAACCAAGTCAATAAAACAGATGTCGAAACGAAGCAGGCGATCGACTGGATACTTTTCCGCATCGACCGCCTCCGATCCTTATTCCGTGAAGTCTTTCGCGATAATTCCGTATTTCTCGAGCTTACGCAGGAGCGTCTTCTTCGGAATGTTCGCGTGGATCGCGGTTTGGTTAATCCGGCCGTTAAAAGCTTTCAGGGCCGAGATCAGGAAGCGCTTTTCGAACTCTTCCTTATTTGCCTGGAAATCGAGCTTCGTGAAGTCGAGTTTAAAGCCGGTCTCGTCGTCGAGCGTACCCGAGAGAGGGATCGTCCCGTTCGCGACTTGGAGCTGGATATCCAGATCGTCGTCTTCTACTTCAGAAGTCGTGCCCGCCGTGATGACCTTACCGAGGGTGAGGCCCTTTGCGCGAGCCGCGGAAAGCACGGTTTCCGGTAACGAGTCCGGCGTGATTTCATCGGTCGTCTCGATCACGAAAGCGTGTTCGATCACGTTTTCAAGTTCCCGGATGTTTCCGGGCCACTGGTGCGAGGTCATCGCATCCATAGCGTCCGAGTTGATCCCCGTAATGTTTTTACGGTGGGCGGTGTTAAACTTATCGATGAAGTACTTCGCGAGATGCCCGATATCGCTCTTCCGGTCACGCAGCGGTGGGAGCTGGATGGGGAGAACGTTCAGTCGATAGAAGAGATCTTCGCGGAACTCGTTCTTCTTAATCATCTCTTCGAGGTTACGGTTCGTCGCGGCGATAATCCGGACATTCACTTCGATTTCGCGGTTCGATCCGATCGGTGTGAACTTCTTTTCCTGAAGGGCACGGAGGAGTTTTACCTGCATGCCGAGGGAAATATCGCCCATTTCGTCGAGGAAAAGGGTCCCGCCATCGGCATACTGGAACTTCCCGATTTTACGGCTGTCGGCACCGGTGAAGGCACCTTTTTCGAGTCCGAAGAACTCGGACTCAATCAAGTTTTCCGGAATCGCCGAGCAGTTAATCGTCACGAAACGATTATCCTTACGGGGAGAATTATAGTGCAGGGCTTGGGCGACGAGTTCCTTACCCGTGCCCGACTCACCGCGAATGAGCACCGCGGTTTCGACGCGCGAAAGCTTATCGATTACGGAGAAGACCTTTTTCATCTCGAGGCTCTGCCCGACGAATTCGGTGCCGCCCGGCATTTTAATGATCGGAGACGAGAGGGCGATATCCTTCACCATCTTATTCGCCTTCAGGGCCTTCTCGACCATATAGACG
>JANXTV010000167.1 GCA_025352185.1 Oligoflexia bacterium | reverse complement strand
AAAACGGGTTCGCACTCTGCTCGAACGGCAGTTGGATATTACACGCTACCGACAGCGCCTTCGTTTTCTTCGCGCCTTCGTTTTCTTCGCGCCTTCGTTCGCGGCCTGCATGAAGCTCGCACCGCCGCCGGTGAGGACGGTAAATCCGGCGTTGCCCGCCCGTTCCCCGAATTCGCGGGCGATCGCGAGTCCCGGATGGGGGGGGCCGATGCGGGCGGAACCGAAGACGCTGATGACCGAGGGGAGGTAACCAAAGAAGTGGAAACCGTGGATGAACTCGCCCGTAATGCGAATGAGGCGAACGGTATCGAGGTAAACCTTCCGGAGGATGGAGAGTGGGGCCATAAGTGATGGGATCGTATCGTGAAAAAGGTAGCGATGTCGCAGATTTATTGGCGCTTGACGCGTTGCGCTCGGGTTGGCTATACCCTCCCGAAACGAAGTGTCCCCGTAAAAAACGCGATGAAAATCCTTCTCGTTACGCCTCCGATGACCCAGCTGAATACGCCGTACCCGGCAACGGCGTACCTGAAGGGATTCCTGCGTACCGTGGGCGTGGAGGCAGACCAAGCGGACCCGGCGCTTTCCCTCGTACTTCGACTTTTTTCGGCGGACGGACTCGTGCGCATCCGCGAACGGCTGCTCGCCGCGACGTCGCTCCCGCTCGGTGCGACTTCGACTCCGTCGGGAGGGCCGGAGATTCATCCGATCATTCCTTTTTTTCTCGCGAACTTCGACGACTACCTTCGCGCGGCGCCGGCGGTGATTCGGTTTCTCCAGGGGAAAGATCCATCGCTCGCGATGCGTATGACTTCGCGTAAGTTTTTGCCGGAGGGCCCGCGGTTCGCGGCGCTCTACGAGTTTGCGAATGGGTCGGAGTCGGGCGATCTCGAACAGCTCGCTTGGGCGTTCGGAGCCCTCGGCGTCCAGGACCAAGCGAAGTACCTCGCCTCGCTCTTCCTCGATGATTTAGCGGACCTCGTGCGGGAAGGAGTTGACCCGCGCTTTCTGCTCTCCCGTTACGGTGAAAAACTCGCAGCGAGCCAAGCGACGTTCGATGCGCTCCACGCGGCGATCACGGCGAGCGAGGAAACCCTCGTCGATACGCTACTGCGGGAAGTGACCGAGGAGCTCTGGGAAAAGGTTCGCCCCGAATTTATCGCGTTCACTGCGCCTTTTCCGGGGAATATTTACGGCGCCTTTCGGATGGCGCGGGATTTTCGTCGACTCGCGGTTCGGGACGGGAAGAAGGTTTTCTGCGTGCTCGGGGGTGGGTACCCGAACACGGAACTCCGAGAGCTCGAGGAGCCGCGTGTTTTCGATACGTTCGATGCGATTACGCTAGATGACGGGGAGCGCCCGATGCTTTGCCTACTGGAATACGCGGCGGGGAAACGCGGGCAGGAGAATTTACTCCGCACGTTCCTGCGGAATGCGGACGGGGTAGTGCAGTTTTTCTCGGATCCCTCCGAGCACGATATTCCCCAGAAAGACACGGGTTGTCCGACGTACGAAGGACTTCCGATGGGGGACTACCTTTCGATTCTCGAACTGCCGAATCCGATGCACCGAATTTGGAGCGATGGTCGGTGGAATAAACTCACGCTCGCGCATGGATGTTACTGGAAGAAGTGTAGTTTCTGCGACGTGACGCTCGATTATATCGGGCGCTACGAGGCGAATCCCGCGGATCTCATTATCGACCGGATGATCGCGATATCCACCGAGACCGGACAGAGCGGCTTTCATTTTGTCGACGAGGCGGCGCCACCCGCGCTGCTGAAGCAAATGGCGCTGCGGCTGATCGAACGCGGTGTGCTCGTGACCTGGTGGGGAAACGTGCGTTTCGAAAAAGCGTTTACGCCGGAGCTGGCCGAGTTACTCGCGCGGTCCGGCTGTGTCGCCGTAAGCGGCGGACTCGAAGTAGCGAGCGACCGGTTACTGAAAAAAATGAATAAGGGCGTGACGGTCGAGCAGGTCGCGCGCGTGACGAAAGCGTTCACCGACGCCGGTATTTTAGTTCACGCCTATCTCATGTACGGATTTCCCACGCAGACCGAAGACGAGACGCTCGAGGCGCTCGAGCGCGTGCGCCAACTTTTCGAGGCGGGTTGCCTCCAGTCCGCGTACTGGCACCGGTTTTCGGTGACGGCGCATTCGCCGGTAGGGCAGAACCCAAATTTCTTCGGTGTAAAAGTAACGGAGGCGAAACTTCCCGCGGCGAAAAAGCGATTTGCGCGGAACGATCTGCCGTTTTCCGATCCGACCCCGGTCGACCACGCCGAGATGGGCGAGGGCCTGCGGAAGGCGCTCTATAATTACATGCATGGAGTCGGCATGGAGCTCGACGTGCGCTCGTGGTTTCCCCCCCGCCCGAAGGCGAAGAAGATGGCGAAGCCGAAGGTTTCTCCCGATCTCGTCGCGCGCGCGCTTGCGGCTTCGGCGAATTAGGCCAATTATTAGCCGCTGTGGATTCGGGACGGCTACCCCTCTTACTTTTTTCCGCAGGTACTCGCGTTGGCAATTGTTTCGTTATGTACCGTTTAAAAAGATGAAAATTGGCAGTCATTTCCTGGTCGTTCGAGTTCGGAATCGGCCTTCGCCAATTTGAATTCGATACCGAACGGAACAATTGCCAATGCGGATGTGGCGAAGGAAAAATGGCGGGGGGGCGAGGGACGGGGAATGTTATCAGTCCTAGAGGCTATCCGTCCTAGAGGTTCACCTGGAAGTTATGCGTTCCGTTCAGCGGATCGGTGAGCCAGTGTTCGCCGATTGCGACGGCGACTTCGAGCGTTCCGTATCCCGTGTAGCAGTAACCACTGAATTCGGTGACCACGCCGTGATTCCCGTAGCCGGCCGCCTGGGTGAACGTCATCCAGTCTTTATCGTAAGGCCCTTTTACAAGTGAGTCGCGGAGCTCGGCTTGAAAACCATTTTTCCGGTCCGTGTCCATGCGGCAGACCGTTTCGTAGGAATAACTCCCGATCCCGCAGTAGCCGCGCTGAACTTGGGTGTTCACAAAAACCACTTTCACGACGTCGTTCGCCGAAAGTTTCGCCGAATCGATTCTCACGGATACCGGATTCGCCACGTGGCCGGAGGAAGGTTTATTACTGTGTCCTTCCCTGGCGGTGATTTCGTAATTCAGGGTGATTTTATACCCTTCCGCCTCGAGGACGCGCCCACTCGCATGGGCAAGCGGGGAAGCAAAAATCGAAACGAGGGCGAGCGATAAAATAAACTTTTTCAAGGGACGGCCTTTCGGGCAGAAATGTTTTCGGGTTACGATCGTATAATTCGGTATGACGCGAGTGTCAAAACGGAAATGAACCCGACGTCAGAAGGGATGGGGCTGGCGTTCTCTCGCGGGAGATCTGGTGCGCTTACTTCTGCGCCGATTCGAGCTCCGACCACCGGGTATAGAGCGACTCGATCTCGGACTGGAGTTCGGCCATCGAATGCATCAACTCTCGGAGTTTTTTCGGACTGCGGAGCGCTTCCTCGCCGGTCGATTCGACGCCGAGTTCGGCGAGCTTCGCTTCCTTCTCGTGAATCGTTGCTTCCATCGCATCGAATTCGCGCTGGTCCTTAAAACTCAGTTTCTTCCTCTTTTCGGGCAAGGAGGGAGCGGATTTCGCCAGGGGTAGGTCGGGCATCGACGAGGATTTTTCGTGGGTGGTCGATTTTACGGCCGAGGAATTCGCCCCGCCCGGTCCGCCCTATCGAGATCTGTGCCCGTCTGCAGCAGCCGAGCGATCTCCGCAGAATTGCCCTGTACGACGGCGACGAGCAGAGGCGGATCGTTCGGCGAAAAGAGGGGCGAGGTCTGATGTTCCAGATCGTTCGCATGCCGCTCATGCGCCGTCAAGCCGCGTAGCAGCAGGCCCAGGCCGACATAACAGCCGAGGAGAACACAGAGAAAAGGGATCAGTTTGCGCCGCATCGAGAACCTCGTTCGTTCTATTCGACAGGGGAATTTTCGACCGTTGGGCTACATTCCTGCAACTTCCGGATACTTGCTGAAAAACTTCTGCAGGGCGGGCCACACATCTTCCCGATTGTTGATCTTGACCAGACAGATGCGCGGCTCCCCCGCGAAGGCGTCCTGGTAAGCCTGACCGAGCGGTGCGAAATGCGGCGACTGGCTCCAGAGATCGTTGGCGATCTCGCCGTATCCGACCTGATTGCAGATCTGCGCCATTTTGCGCACGAGGTCCACGCACTCCGTATCGCCCCAGTTGTAGCCGTCGGAGAAGAGGAACGGGTAGATGTTCCACTCGCGCGGGTTGTAGCGCTTGCCGATGATGTCGAGCGC
>JANXTV010000163.1 GCA_025352185.1 Oligoflexia bacterium | reverse complement strand
TCGTCGATCACCGCGGCGCCCAGGATGATCTGCGCTTCGGGAGTCAGCAGGTGTGCCTTCGCATGCTTGATTGCTTTAAACGCTTCTTCCCCAAGTAATCCATCGTCAAAAATTTCCGTTACGAGGATATCGAAACGCTCGGGCGCATCCCGCGGGATTTGGAAGTTCGTCGAAAAGCCTTCGAAAACTTTCACTTTATCGCCAAACCCATTCTGGGTAATAATTTTCTTCGCCTTCTGAGCGATCACCGGGAGCGCTTCACAGGTAATCACCTGGCTCGCACCGTGGCGAGCGGCCATCATAGCGAGGAGGCCAGATCCGGTTCCGATATCGAGGACCTTGCCCCGTTTTTTTCGGAGCGCCGAACCGAGTGCCCGATCGTAAGCATCGTTGCGAACGGCGTCGTTCATCATGGGAAAATGCCAGAGGGGAACCTCTTCGCCGGTAAATTCGCGGTAACCGTCGCCTACTTCTTTCACGGTCGGGGGCCTCACGCGAATGGCGGAACGAGTGGGATCTGTTTCTTGCGACATGGCGGCAGCGTACTCCGGGACAGCGCCGGAAAGCTAGGAAAGTCCCCGTCAACTTCCGGTCAGCTCCCCCCCTTTCCCGAGGAGTGTTAGGAGCGCGACGCCTCGCGACGCATTGGGGTCGAGGCTTCGACGTAGACTCTCCGTCTCCGATTGGATAAAATTCCATTATGAAAAAACTTACCCTCGCCTCGATCCTTGCCGTTGTCCTTTCGTTCTCTGCCTTCGCTGAATCGGCCGTGACCGTACTCCAAGTGAAGAAAATGACCTGCTCGTCGTGCAATAAAAAAGTGAAGGACGCCCTCCTGAAGGTTCCCGGCGTAAATGTCGTCGAAATCAAACCGAAATCTGACCGAGTCGAAGTGACGACCGCGGGTGCGCAGGTCACTTCCGAATCGCTGATCGCCGCCGTAAAGGGCGCCGGATTTGTCGCGAGCCTAGCGAAGTAAACTCGGCCGGCCGAGACGAAGATTCAGTGACTTGGGAGCCTAAACTAAGGTAAGTCCCGGGCCTCCCCATGACGAATAACGACGCCCTTCGCAGTATTGCCTACCTCCTCCATGTGCCCGACGCCAAACTCGTCGAAATCGTGCGACTCGGAGAGGGTGAAATTACGAAGGATGAGCTCCTGGCGTTCATGAAGCGCGACGACGAGTTCGGCTACGTGCCGTGTCCCCACGAAGTGATGGCGCAGTTTCTAAACGGCCTCGTGACCTATAAACGCGGACCGAAGCCCGACGCTCTCGCGCCCGTGCTCGATATCCCGGTGACGAATAACGTGATTCTAAAAAAACTCCGCGTCGCCTTCGAATTAAAGGATGTCGATATTGCTTCGATCATCGAAAAGTCGGGGCTCCGCGTTTCGAAGGCCGAACTGGGCGCCTTCTTCCGCCGCCCCGATCACCGAAATTACCGAGAGTGCGGCGACCAATTTTTACGAAACCTGATGAAGGGGCTCGCCGGATAGGCGAAGAAAAGATCATGGAAAAATTCACCGACTTCGACTTACTCCCGACGCTCCAGGATACCTTAAAGGAAAAAGAATTCGTCACGCCGACCGAGATTCAGCGCCGCGCGCTTCCCCTCCTCCTCGCCGGAAAATCGGTGGTCGGCGTCGCCGAAACGGGGAGCGGGAAGACCCTCTCCTACGCCCTACCGATCCTGCACCTGCTAAAAACCCTGGAAAATGACGGAAATCGCATCACGGTCGATGCCCACCCGCGCGCCGTCGTAATCGTGCCGACGCGCGAACTCGGCGAGCAAGTTTCGAAGGTTTTTAAACCGTTCACCCACACGACACGACTCCGCGTACGCACCGTGCTCGGCGGAACCGATCTCGCGGTGGCAAAAAAGAATATCGCGGGAGCGTTTGAAGTCCTCGTCGCGACTCCGGGGCGGATTGTAAAACTCCTCGACCGCGGACTCATTAACTTCCGCGACGTCCACGTCCTCGTTTTCGACGAAGCCGACCAAATGCTCGACCACGGGTTCCTCCCCGACGCGAATCAGATCGTGCGCGCGTGCCCGCCACACCGTCAGCTCGCCCTTTTTTCCGCCACGGTTTCTCCCGCCGTGCAGGAACTCATGGGTAAACTTTTCAAGGATGCCGAAGTGATTCGTTCGGGCGGTAGTCAGCGCGTCGTGCCCACCCTCACGACGGATAACCGCGAAGTTTACGATGGGAAAAGACTCCCGCTCCTTGAAAAAGTGCTCGCCGAAAAAGTAACCGGCGGAACGATGATCTTTACGAACACGCGCGAACAGTGCGATAAACTCGCGGCCGAACTCGGGAAAATGGGGCGCAGCTGCGCGATCTACCGCGGAGAGATGGATAAGGTCGAGCGTCGGGCGAACCTAAAGGCCTTCCGCGACGGCGAAGTCGACCTCCTGATTTCGACCGATCTCGCGTCCCGGGGCCTCGACCTCGAGCACGTCGGCCGGGTGATTAACTACCACCTACCGAGCCACATGGATAACTACATCCACCGGGTCGGGCGGACGGCCCGGGCGGGTCGAAAAGGACTCGTCATTAATTTTGTGACCGAACGGGACGAACCCTTCATCGCCCAACTCGAATCGGTGAGAGCTGAACCCCGAAAAATCAGAACGTCAAAATCTTGACCTTTAGGTATTTCTGAATCGGTTTGGGGTCCCGAGACCCCACTCAGGCAATTCTGTGGGTTCGAAAGTTAAGAACGGCCATAACCGATCAATTAA
>JANXTV010000160.1 GCA_025352185.1 Oligoflexia bacterium | reverse complement strand
CCTGCCACGGATGATTTTTCTCATTTCTTTCGTACTTGGTATTTCGAATTCGGTCTCATCCGCGCGAGCGGCATCCGATGTTTCCCTTCCTTTTCGAATCGAAAGCGACGCGATTTGTTTTCGAAACGGAGATCCTGATCTCGCGAAAACCGGCATTCCGTTTCTCGGCAAGCTCGGAGTGAAGAAGGGCGTCTGTCAGGGGATCGCGAGTATTAGCGCGGCGTTTCGCGAAAACTCGGAGTTCGATCCCTCGGCCGCACGCCAGGATACGCAAGGGGTACGGCGACTCATCGCCGCCGTCGTTCGCAATCACGCGACTCGAGGGACGGAGAAAATTATCATTCCCGGATTCGATTCGCTCGGATCGTTTTGCCGTGTGCACCGGATGGAGTTTTTACGTAAGGCGGTGTGGGAAAATACGAACGTCGCGATTTCGGAAATCCTTCCGCACTTTCTCGAATTTAATCGGGTGAAAAAGCAGGCGATTAAACTTCAGCGGAATCCCCTCCGGCTGCGCCGGGAACTCGCTTCGGCGCTCGCCGAAATCCACACCGAGCTTGAGGCGGGACTTTATCCGCTGCTTCTCTATTTCAGCCACGTCGTGATGGTGAGCGGTTACCGGGAAGTCGTCGGTACGGACGGCGTAACGCGGGTTACGCTCGAGGTTTACGATTCGAATCACCTGGAAACACTACGGAAAATCACCATCGGGTTGGATACCGATGGTCTGCCTTCGGCCGAAAATCCGATGTACTGGGTCGTTACTCCGCGGCTAGCGAACTAGCCGTAGCGGAGTCCATCCACTCGATTCGGGAAACGGCGTCTTGGGTCGCGTCGGTTACACTCGCGTCGCCCGCGCTTTTAAACGCTTCTTCTACGCTGACGGGTTTACGGCGGTCCCAGAGGCGGGCGAAGATTTTTCCGAACCGTTTATGGCTGATTTTATTCGGATGCACCTGCCATGCGGAGACCGAGCGTTTCTGAAGATCGCTCGTGTTTTTTAGCCCCATGAGGTTATTGAAGAAACTGCTTTTAATTGCGGGGATGAGACCGAGTCCCGCGGCACCTCCCCATATGTAATAAACGACGGCCGGGGTCGATGCCGGTATAAATAAAAGGACGCCGGAAACGAAAACAATACCGTAAACCGTTCCCCATGGATTCATGCGTTTATCGATATCGAGGTTCTTTAGGTAACCCTTCAGTTCCCGTTTCAGTTTCATTCCGTCCGCGATTTCTAGGGGATCGCCCAGGAGCCAGGATTTCTGATCGCGGGGGTCGAAAGCGAAGAACTGCACCGTAGTGCAGGCGCGTTCGATTCCATCGGAGTCGAGCTTTTTACCCACGCAAGCGACCTGGATCGTCTGCCCCGTCTGGCGGTCGGCAATCCCGCGCCCGAGGACTTTTATGGCGACCGTGGGGTTCGCGGGTGGGGTGTTTTCTCTTTCGGCCCGGGCCACGTGGGAAACGGCGAGGGTGAGGGCTAATCCGACGAAAGTGAGGGGGGTGAGTTTCATAGGTGGACTATAATGCATCGCATTAACCGCCTCAAGCCCCAATTCGGGCCGTTTTCTAAGGTGTAGACGGGCGGGCAACCCGGTGAATCGCTTGCAAAAGACGCCTTGCTTCAGTAGGTTAGCAACCTCCTGAATAGGTTGCTTTAAGGGGTGTGCCAGAAATGGCTACCGTAGGTCCGCTCCAGTCGGAACTCGATCGGTATGAACGCCTTAAAGATATTCGAACTGCGTGAGCGGTTCTGATCACTGGAAATAAAAGTAGGAAGTCATGCCAAAGCAAAAAACAAAGAAGGCGGCCGCGAAGCGATTCAAGTTCACCGCCACCGGTAAAGTAAAATTCAAGCGTCAAGGGAAACGCCACTTGCTCGGAAGCAAGAGCGCGAAGAAAAAGCTCCAGAAACGCGCGGGCGGAATGGTGTTCAGCGGCGATGTGAAACACATCGTTGAATGTATGCCTTACGGTTCGAAATAACGTTTTCCCTCAACCCATTTAAAAATTTAAGTCTGTAGTTAAAGACACCAAGGAGATTTTCAATGCCACGCGCAAAACGCGGTACTAAACGCCGCACACGATTAAAGAAACTTCGCGAACGGGCTTCCGGCTTCGTTCTCGGACGTAATAATAAGACCGCCCGCACGACGGAAGCCGTCGACCGCGCAGGCGTCTATGCCTACCGCGACCGTCGCGCTAAGAAGCGTGACTTCCGCCAGCTCTGGATCGCCCGCCTTTCGGCCGCTCTGGGTGGAAACGACATCAGCTACTCCCGCTTTATCGGCGCTCTGAAAGTGGCGAAAGTTCGCCTCGATAGAAAAGTGCTTTCCGATATTGCGATCAAGGATCCTGCAGGATTCAGCGCCATCGTGAACGAAGTTCGCGCCATGGCTCCGAAAAACTGATTTTAGATTTTCGAATTTAAAGGGCCTCGCGGATTTTTTCCGCGGGGTCTTTTTCTTTTATGTCTAGTGAGCGGTGTCGCTTTCCACCGGAAGTTCGTCCGTGGGGAGCCCGCGGAGCTGTCCGATGAGAGAGTCGAATTTCTTCGGATTCATTTTTTTCGGTTTCAGCTGCCACGCGGTTTTTGAACGGCTCTGGAGACCGGTTACAAATTTATTAAATCCCAGACGATCGTCGTCGGCGGTCGTCGTATTGCTTGAATGATTTTGGACACCCATGCCGACTTTCAAAATATCGACTCCGATCGGAAAACCCACGTAGAGGATCGCAAAATTCACCATCGCCACTGGCGGCATCATGATCGTAAAGAAAGCTCCGGTGGCGAGATAGAGCCACTTTGCGGGTCCTTTTTTAAAGAAGAGGATGCTCGTCATTCCGAATGGGTTCGGAGCGAAGTACCGAGCGAGACGGAGGTCTTTAATTTGGGTCTTCAGATTTTCCGACATTGTTTTCCGGCTCCGGGATTCCATGCGCGGTCCCATCAGAAACTGGCGACCCGAGGCTTCGGAGAGGAGGAACTGGAGGGCTTCACAACCGCGTTCGCCCGTTTCGGCATCGATCAGGCGGCCCACGCAGGCGAGTTGGAGGCGACTCGTGCCGTGGCGAGGGGCGATGCCTTTCCCGACGACCTTTAGAGCGACTTTCACTTCGATCGGGTCGGGTAGGGTAGAACTTACGTTGGAGGTGGACTCGTCGCTGCCCTCGGCCGTCTCGGCTCCCAGGACGGTCTCGAGCACGGCGGACTCGGATTCGGAGAGGATTCCGGTCGTGATCTCCTCTTCTTCGGTCGGAGCGGCCCAGACGGGGCTGGAGGTCAGCGTGGCTAAAGCGAGCACCGGAGCAAGGAGGAGGAGGCTAATCTTCATGCGCTGCGTTATACAGGAAGATATGAGGATCCGCACGGTATTTTAGCCGGGCTTTAAATTCGTGTAGACTGCCAGAAACAATGTTGACGCAGTGCGTAGTCGTTGCTATACCCCGGTTACTTAAAAGATGGGGCTTCCCGGGGATACGCACTCACCCCTTTACTCTGCAAAGAGCGGGAAGCGGCTTGAGGGCGGTTCGGATCTCACTCCGAACCGCCCTCGCCTTTTCTGCATGCCGAAAAGTTACTTTCGGATTACTTCGTCGATTCGAGAAGCTTGAGCGCGCGAAGGGTGTTCACCACTCCTCCGGTCGCCGAAAGCGATGCGAACGGAACTTTCTTCGGAGTGACGCCACGTTCAGCGGGTTGGTTCACTTCCAGGTCCGGGAACTTCGTCACGGTCGAAGTGAGGATTTTCTTCACTTCTTGGCCGGTGAGGTCGGGGTACTGGGAAAGAATCAGCGCCGCAATTCCGGCCACTTCCGGAGTCGCCATCGACGTACCGCTATAGACCGAATAAGTATTATCCGGCGTCGTCGAGTAGATGTCTTTACCGGGAGCGAAGAGGTCAACCACCTTTTTCCCGTAATTCGAGAACGAAGCGGGAAGGTTTAGGTCCGGGGAAATCGTGGAAGCACCGACTTCGATCCAGTTATCGGCGTAGACCCGGCTATCCAGAAACTTCGCCGTCGGAAAGTTATGGGCGACTTCGAGATCGGCCGAATCGTTACCCGCCGCGTGCACGAGGAGGACACCTTTCGTCCAAGCGTAAGCAACCGCTTCATCAATCGCCACTTTTCCTGGCGAGTAGAGCTTTCCGAAACTCATGCTGATGACCCGAGCCCCGTGGTCGACGGCAAAACGAATCGCGTTTGCGATATCTTTATCCCGTTCGTCACCGTCCGGAACTGCACGAATCGGCATGATCTTTAAGAAGTTCGACTGTCCCTGGGTGCCAATCCCGTTATCGCGAAGGGCCCCGATGATACCCGCACAGTGGGTGCCGTGCTCGGCGCCAATGGCTCGAACATCGTTGTTTCCGTAGTACTTTTCGTACAGATCGTCACCATTATCGCCAATAATCGTGCTCGGATTAAACGCGAGATTCAGGTGAAAATTCACCTTTGCCGTGTAGGAAGCGACGATTTGCTTCAGCACACCGGCATTACGATTTACTTTTAGTACGGAAAGAACGAGTTCTTTCGCGTCTTTTTCTTCATCTGTTTTCGGGGTGAAGCCCTTTACCGCATCCAGGGTTTCGGCTTCGAGACCGGCGTCCTTGAGGATCTTCAGCGCCTTTCCGTAGTCGATTTCAAGCTTCGAATACTTCGCCAGTACGGCATCCGCGTTCGTCTTTTCGACGGTATAGAGGGTTTCGAGTTCCTTGAGGTAATCGGCTTCGGCTTTCGAAAGCCCACGCGTGTCGGCGAGTTTTTTCATTCGTGCGTATTCGCGAGTGTACTCGAGGGTCGAGCTACCGAGATTCGTGCCGTCTTTATTTCCGATGAAGTTCCATCCGTTAACGTCGTCGATATATCCATCGCCGTCATCGTCGATGCCGGGCGTACCGGCGGCTTCCTTTTCGTTTACCCAGATCATTCCTTCGAGGTCAGGGTGTTTAATATCGAGTCCGCTATCGATCACCGCGACGATGATCGGTTTTGCGGGGGCCTTAAGGGAAAGCGTGGCGTAGGCCTTCGTCGTCGAAGTGCCCGGAATTTTATCGTCCTCGTAGTCCTTCTGGGACCACAGGTTCGGCTCTTCCGCAGCTACGGAAGAAAGTTGGATCCGGTTTCCCTTGGCATCTCGAATCGTGTTCTCGAGTAAATCGAGTTCGAAGCGCGAAAGGCGCGCGGCCACGGACGCATTTTCGGATTCAATCTCGGGGCGGGGAGCGGCAAGCGAGGAGTGGGAGGCAGATGCCCCCAGAAGAAGAGTGAGGACGACTGCAAAATGCAGAGACGATTTCATGGAAACCCCTTAAAGCGAATGGAGGTGATTGGATGGGAACGCACTGGGTTTATGAACGCTAGTGCGTAATGTCAATTCAGGTTTCCCGGGAGCGATTTCTTCCGAGAGAACGGGGACCCAGCGAGCGGAGGGATCCCCAAGGAAATCCCGGTGTTTTCAGCCGGAGTGGGTGAGTGAGGGCTTGAGGTCGCGATGCGTTAAGTCCTAGTCTTAAAGGCTGAATTTATTCACTGAAAAGGACACGCATGGACTCCCTGATTTCAAAGATTACGTCGATCGGCGCCCAAACTCTGAAGGATATCGACGCCGCCTCCGACTTACCCACGCTCGAAGGGTTTCGCGTCTCGGTGCTTGGAAAAAAAGGAAGCCTCTCGGAAGTTCTGAAGGGACTCGGATCTGCGTCGCCAGAAGAGCGTCCGAAGATCGGTGCGGCCGCCAACGAAGTGAAAGCAAAAGTCGAGTCGGCGCTCGAGGCGAAGCGAGAAAAGCTCGAAGCGAAGGAGCTCGAGGGGAAGCTCGCGAAAGAACGAATCGACGTTTCTATTCCGTCGCGGAAGCTGCATCGGGGCGCGCTGCATCCGATCACGCAAACCACGCGTCGAATGGTCGATATTTTTTCGCGCCTCGGTTTCGATTTAATGACGGGGCCAGAGATCGAGACGGACTACTTTTGTTTTGAAGCCGTGAATATTCCGGCCGATCATCCGGCGCGGGACCAACAGGATACCTTTTTCATGGGACCCGGCCTCGTCCTGCGCACGCAAACTACCGCCATCCAAACTCGGGCGATGCGCGGTCAGAAATGGCCCATTCGCGTCCTTTCGCCCGGCGCCGTTTACCGAAAAGATAACGACGCGACTCACTCGCCGATGTTCCACCAGATGGAGGGCCTCTGGATCGATAAAGACGTGAAGATGAGCGATCTCAAGGGAACGCTCGAATTTTTCGCCCGCGAAATTTTCGGTGAGGCGACGAAGATTCGCCTACGCCCCTCCTATTTCTCATTCGTCGAACCCGGAGCGGAAGTAGACGTTTCGTGCTTTAAATGTGGCGGGAAAGACGCCGGATGTAAGGTTTGTAAAGGAAGTGGATGGCTCGAGATCCTCGGCGCCGGAATGGTCCACCCGAAACTCCTCGAACTCGCCGGTTACGATCCTAAGGAAGTTTCGGGATTCGCATTCGGAATCGGTATCGACCGGGTCGCGATGATTTTAAATGAAATCCCGGATCTCCGGCTCATGTTCGCCGGCGACCAGCGTTTCCTCTCCCAGTTTTAAGACACTGCACACGCGAAGAAAGACTCATCCATGAAAGTTTCCTACCGTTGGTTAAAAGAACTCGTCGATTTCAAGTTGAGCCCGCAGGAACTCGCCGACCTCCTCACCGCGAGGGGACTCGAAGTCGAAGAAATCGAATCGCAAGGTAAGGGGCTCGAAAAGGTCCTCTCCGCGCTCATTGTCGAAAAGGGAAAACATCCTGATTCCGACCGACTTTCCCTCTGTAAGGTCGACGCCGGGTCCGGCGTGATCGAAATCGTCTGCGGCGCGACGAACCATAAGACGGGTGATAAGGTCGCGGCTGCGATGGTGGGAGCGGACCTCCCGAACGGAATGAAAATCGGGAAAGGAAAGATCCGCGGAGTCGAGTCGAACGGAATGCTCTGCTCGGAAGCCGAACTCGGAATTTCTAAAGAGAGTGCGGGGATTATTATCCTGCCGCCCGCGACTCCCATCGGTAAGCCGATCGCCGAAATTCTCGGGCGCGACGATACGATCCTTACCCTGAAGGTTTACGCAAATCAGGGACATTACCTTTCTCACCACGGAGTGGCGCGAGAAATCGCCGCCGCCCTTGGACTCAAGGTAAAAAAGGCCGAGGTGAAGACCCTCGACTGGAAAGGCTCGCCGATTTCCGTCGGACTCGAAGCCGGGGATAAGGCGACGCAGTTTTACGGAGCGCAGATTGACGGCGTAAAAATCGGACCTTCTCCCGCCTGGCTAGTGAAAAAACTCGAATCGGTCGGCTCCCGTTCGATCAATAACGTCGTCGACGCGACGAACCTCGTGCTCCTCGAAACGGGGCATCCGGTTCACGCCTACGATTCTGAAAAAATTTCGCGAAAAAAAATCGGCGTTCGCATATCGAAAAAAGATGAAAAACTTCCCCTCCTCGACGGCACGGAGATCTCCCTCACCGGGGGGGAACTCGTGATTTTCGACGGCAGTGGTAAAGCGATCGGCCTCGCTGGAGTCATGGGCGGTGGAAATTCGGAAGTGTCAGATACGACGAAGTCCGTATTTCTCGAATGCGCGGAGTTTGATGCGGTTACCGTGCGAAAGGCTAAGACTCGTTTTATAAAAATGACCGAGGCCGCGACTCGATTCGAACGCGGCATCGACCCTAAGAATTTACCGTACGTGATGAGCCGTCTCGCATCGCTCATCATCGAAGTCGCGGGTGGTAAAATCGTGGGCGGGGTGAAATCCGAAACGACTCCTCCGAAACCGCGCCCGACCATCGAAATGCCGCTCGATTACGTTCGAAAATTCATCGGGATCGATGTGAAAGATGCGGAAGTAGAGTCGTGCCTAAAGGCACTCGAGTGTTCCGTTGAAAAATCAGGAACGAGTTTCAAGGTCACCGCCCCGAGCTATCGCCTCGATTTAAACCTCCGCGAAGATCTTTCGGAAGAGGTCGCCCGGTCTATCGGCTACGATAAAATCCCGTCGACCCTACCGAAGCTTTCGAGCCAGCCGGTTCCGAAGGCGTTCGACCCGCAGGGCGCCGAGCAAATTCTGATCGAACGCGCGAAAGATGCGTTCGTTCGTCAGGGCCTCTGCGAAGCTTTAAATTATGGCTTCACGAGTGCGAAAGCGCTCGCCGATTTTGGTTTAAAAAGCGTTCTCCGCGTACAGAACCCGATGTCCGAAGAGTGCGAATGGATGGTTCCGTCCCTCGTGCCGGGACTGGTCGGCAATGCGCTCCATAATTACCGCCACCATTTTGGGAGTGAGTCGCCCGTGGTCCGGCTATTCGAGCTTCGGCCGACGTTCCATCGCTCGACGGAGACTTCCGCGCCCGGCGCGGAACTGGATGTTCCTTCCGCTCCGTCGCATTTCGAAACGGGAATCGTCGAAGCTTGGAAAGTGGCTTTCGTCCTTTCCGGACCCCGGTATGCGGCATCCCTGCGCGCTGAGGGCGGCGACGTCGACTTCTTCGACGGGAAGGCGGTCCTCGAATCGTTTTTAGATCAAATGGGCGCGAAAGGAATTCGCTTCCTACCGCTCCACACTTCGCGGGCTCCGGATGCGGGGGCGGGAAAGCTTCTCCACCCGGGCCAGTCCATCGAGGTGCTTTCCGGAAACCAAACCCTCGGTCACTTCGGGTTGCTCCATCCGGGAATTTCGAAAAAATTAAAAGTTCGGGGCGATCTATTCGTCGGTGAGTTTGACTGGGGAATTCTCACGAAGATGTGCCGTCCTGCCTCGGTCGCACGCGCATTTAAAGCGTGGGGCGAATTTCCATCGATCGAGCGCGACTTTGCGATTCTGGTCGATGAAAAGATTACGGCCGATCAAATTACGACCGTCTTAAAAAATGCGGGCAAGCCCCTCGTGAAGAATGCGAAGATCTTTGACGTCTACCGGGGTGCGCAGGTGGCGGCCGGTAAGGTTTCGATCGCCGCGCGGGTAATCCTCGGGGACGAAACCCGATCTCTGACCGAGGCCGAAGCGGAGGGAGTTTCGACGAAGATTATCGCCGCACTAAAAAAAGATCTGAACGCGGACCTGCGGTAAGCGATTAACGCATCGCACGGCGAACTTTTCTCGCAGAAAAGGCGAGGAGGGTGGCTTGAAACGGCTAAGAACTGAAAAAGACTACAGAATGATGGTGATTTTCCCGCATCGGGACTTGCCGAGTGAAGAAATCTGCTTCAAGCTAAAAACATCGGAATTAGATCAATTCCAGCGTGAAATCGGACGCTTAGACGTTCCGGAGGAGAACCCCAGCTGTGGCGATGACGAAAGCGGATATTGTCGAAGCACTGTACGAGAAAGTCGGTTTTTCTAAGAAGGAAGCCGCGGATCTCGTCGAACTCGTTTTCGACCACATTAAAACGACGCTCTCTAAAGGAGAGAAGATTAAAATTTCCGGGTTCGGAAACTTCGTGGTTCGCGACAAGCGTTCCCGAATTGGACGAAATCCTCAGACCGGCCAGAGCATCGAGATTTCTGCTCGCCGCGTCCTCACTTTTCGTCCTTCCCAGGTCTTGCGTGCAGAAGTAAACGCCGCTCTCGAAGGTACTCCGGTCGATCTTTCGAAGATCGTCGAAGACGATGATGACGATGAAAGTTAATCCGTCGGAAGTTCCTCATTCCCAGACGGCGCTTCGTAAGGCGCGAGTTTCCGATGAAGAGATCCTTTCGAGTTATGACCCCGTGGTCGAGGGTGCTTCTTTCCATATTATGGAAGAGGGGTTGAGCCCGGTCGAACTCGGACAGATCGCTCACGACGAGGCCCTCCTCGAAGTTCCCGAAGTTCTAAAGTCATTCGATCTGGCGAGCTCGCTCGCCCTCATCCCGAATAAATTATTTTTCCGAATCGGAGAAGTGGCCGACCTCCTCGAACTAAAGACTTACGTGCTTCGATTCTGGGAAACCGAGTTTAAAGGGGTCAGCCCGACGAAGTCTCGATCCGGCCAGCGAGTTTACCGTAAAAAAGACGTCGAGATGCTCTTCCTGATTAAACACCTCCTCTACGTTGAGCGCTTTTCGATCGAGGGTGCGCGCAAGCGCATCCGGGAGATGAAAGGCAAAACGGCGAAGGGTGCCCCCGAACCGGCTCGCGTACATTCGGCCGGCCCGGCTTCCGCCGAAGTGAAAGCGACGCTCGTAGGAATTAAGCAGCTCGCGCACGCTGACCTCTCGAAGTTTTTTCGTTTCTAACTCAGATCACTGAAGAGAAGGGGAGTGTATGATCCGACCGAGTCGTGCCCGCTGCATCGCCCTCGTCCTGACATTCGGATTCATTTTTTCCCTAACGGGGGCGCGTGCGGAAGAAGCGTCATCTCCCGCAGCGGCAGTCCCCATTCCTGCCTGGAGAAAAACTCGGATCGCGGGCGAATTCCATAAATCGTTCGGATCACCGCGTGCGGAGAAAAAAGAAGGCTACGGAGTGGGACTCGCGATGCTCTTTCCGCTAACGGACTCCGGATTCGATCTCGGAGTGCGGTATTCAACCGTTAAACAGGATGTGAACTCGTTCACCCTCCTCACCTTCGTATTCGACTACTACGTATTTCCCTCCTACGTTCGCGGACTCTATGTGGGCGGCGAAATTGGCGTGACGGATCCGAATGCCGAAGAGTTCTTTTCTGTCTATAATGACTACGTTTTCGTCGGGAAAGTCGGGTACGAGTATTGGGTACCGAATTCTCGGTGGAGTGGCGCATTCGAACTTCGCCGAATGGTGAAAACGGACGATCCCATCAAACCCACGAGTGAAAGCCGGCTTTACTGCAATGAAATGGTAATCAGTGCTCGTTACTCCCTTTAGTCCCTTAGGAAGGTATTCGTATGTTCCGTGCACTCATTTCTATTTTTTATCTCCCTCTCGCCCTCTCCCTTTTCGCGAGTTGCGCAACTCCCACGCCCATGATTAAGGCGAGAAACTTTGAAGTTCAGGGACACCGGGGAGCCCGAGCCGTACGTCCGGAAAATACGCTGAGTGCGTTTAGGTACGCACTCTCCATCGGAGTCGACACCCTCGAGATGGATCTGAATGTCACCAAGGACGGCGTCCTCGTCATCACCCATGACCCGTTCATTAATCCCGAAATCTGCATGGACGGGGACGGAAACGTTCCTAAAAAGAAAATCATGGTGCGTTCGCTCACGCTTAAGCAGCTGAAAAAGTTCGATTGTGGTTCGATGATCCATCCACGATTTCCCGCCCAGGTCGTGCAGCGCCGAGAGCGGATTCCGACGTTTGAAGAGCTTCTAAAGTGGCTGGCGGCCGAAACGGATCCACGGGCAAAATCTATTCTCCTCAACGTCGAGACGAAGAGTGAAGCCGAACATCCGGAGTTTACGCCTGCACCGAAGGTGTTTTCGAAAATGGTGATCGATCTAGCGAAAAAGTACGGGGTATTTGGGAGAATGACTCTCCAGTCCTTCGATTACCGAACGATCATCGCGGCTCGGGAAATTGATCCGACGATCGTAACAACGGCCCTCGTCGAAAATCGACCTTCGGTCAGTCTCGCCGAAGTGGCGACGAGTGTGAAGGCTGATATCATTTCCCCCAATTGCGAATGGTTAACCCGGCTCGACGTCGAGTCGTTACACGCAATTGGAAAGCGGGTCATCCCGTGGACGGCGAACACGCCGGACGAG
>JANXTV010000154.1 GCA_025352185.1 Oligoflexia bacterium | reverse complement strand
GCGTCGATCGCCTTTCGGTCGAGGGCGGGATCTCCGCTCGATTCAATGATCTGAATTTTTTCAAGGAGCCCGTTCTTCCTCACGATGAACTGTACGAGTGTCCTTCGGTCGAAATCAATATAGCCCGCTCCCTCGAGATTTTCCTGGATCCGCTGCTGGAGCTTTAAAAGGTAGATCCCCTCCGAATTCGTCCGGTCGGCGTTTCCGAGGTTCGCCTCCGGCGTCGTCCCCGTTCCGGCCTGGCCAGGGGTTCCCGCCGGCGCCGTATCTGATTCTCCCGTCGATTCGAGCTTTTCCTGGGTCGCCGGCGCGGGTGCTTCGATCTCCCGGGGTTTCGGATTCTTCACGTCGGTGGGAAGTCCCTCCCGAATGGGGAGCGCCTTCACTTTTTCAACGGGAACTTCCTTCGGCACCGAAACCGTCATATCGAAATGCGTCTGCGTACGTCCCGAGAGTCCCGCACTCCCTTTAACTCCCGGCGCCTCGTGGGAAAGGTGGTAGGCAATGGCGCCGACGATGAGGGCATGGGTGATGAGGCTCCGTACCCAGCCACTCCTGAGCATCAGGCCTCTTTCACTTCTTTACAGCGCCGAAGGATAAACTGCTTAAAACTTTGGTTTTTCCGCGGCATCCACTCCGTCTGGGGATGGACGAAATAGAGCGGGGTATCGAATTCGTAACCCGTGATCTGGCGAATTTCCCCCGCATCGATATGGGGACGCGCCGACATGACGGGAAGGACCGCGTAGCACCCAATCGTCGCCACGGCGTCGCACATCGAACGGTGCGAGTTTACGACGGAAACGATCTGCGGTTTCTTTCGTTTCGAAATTTGTTTCGACCAGAGTTCGGTGAGGAGCGCGTCTGTTTTTTCGTAAGCGACGAACGGCGCATTCTCAATTTCGTCTTTCGAAGGGTTTTTAGCGGTGGCGGGGCCGAATAGAGCAATCTTCTGCTTTAAAGCCGGAAATGCGGCGAGTCCTTCGATGATCGGAGGGTTCGAAACGATTCCGAATTCAATCTCACTCCGCGTGAGCATTTCGAGAATGCGACTTTCATTTTCGTAAACCATTTCGAGAGAAATTCGGGAATGCCCCTTCTGGAATTCGAGGCAAAGCGGCATGAAGAAACTTTTTCCGACCTCGGCGAAGCACCCGAGTTTGATTTCACCGGACTCTTCCTGCTGCTGGTTCGTGAATGATTCGAGCTTTTCGCGGAGTTCGAGGGTTAAGGGAAGTACATCCTGCCGAAAGCGCTGGCCTTCCGGAGTGAGGGATACACCCTGTCGAGTTCGGTGGAAAAGTCGTACCCCGAGTGATTCTTCGAGGATTTTAATTTGGCGGGAAACGTTCGACTGCGCCAACCGTAGCTTTTCGGAGGTGACCGAAAAGGAGAGAGTTTCGGCCAAGATTTCGAAGCACTTAATGAAATTTAGATTAATATCCGCATTCATCGTTCACTCCTTAAACTGCGAGTTGGGCTCCGAGTTCGAGAACTTGGCTGGCGGGTAGGTTAAAGTAATCCGACGCGGAGGTCGTATTTCGACTCATCGTGGAGAAGATCACCTGCCGAACGCGGTCGGGGAATGATTCTCCGTCGATAATAAAAGTTTCGCGACCCAGGAGGTACGTCGCTACTTCCGTTGGAAAACTCTTCATGTGCGAAAAATGGCACCGCGAAAGGGTATCGGGCACATCGATGTTTTCCATGAACCCGTAGCGCATAATCACGCGCGAGACGTTATGGACCAGATCGGTCACTCGGACTCGGTCATGGGCTTTAACGTAGGGAATGTCTTCGGTCATGACGGTCACGAGGACCACGTGTTCGTGAATGACGTGCATCGAGTCCACGAGGCGGGCCAGGACAGGCGGTACTTTATTTTCGTTCGACGCGAGGACGACGAGGCAACCCGAAATTCGGCGGGTTTGTTTACAGTCAATTTCGTTAAAGAAGTTATCCATCGTTTTCGATCGCTCTCGGTAGAACTTCGAAAGCTGGGCCCGGCCGTATTGCCAGATGATCATCGAGTAGAAAAAGAAAAATCCGATGAGGAGCGGAAGCCAGCCGCCATCGGGAATTTTTAGAAGGTTCGCGTAGAGGAATCCCGAATCGAGAATCACCATCGCGGTGACGAGCGGGATGACTTTCCACGCGCTCCATTTCCATCGGTAAGTCGCGACGTAGTAGAAGACGAGCGAGGTCATGAGCATCGTACCGGTCACGGCGAGCCCGTAGGCGGCCGCGAGGCTGGTCGAGGTCTGGAAGAGAAGAACGGTCGCGATACAAGCGAAGGCGAGGAGCCAGTTCATGAACGGGATGTAGACGCGTCCCTCGAGGTCTTCACTGGTGTGGATCACCTTTAGGCGCGGAAAAATACCGATGCGGATTGCTTGGTGCGTGAGGGAAAATGCCCCCGTGATAAGTGCCTGCGATGCGATGATCGTCGCCATCGTCGCGAGGAGGACGAGTCCGTAGTAGAGAACACCCCGGTCGTCGATGAGCGAATAGAAAGGGCGTACCGAAGTTTCCGGGTTCTGGAGAATCAGCGCGGCTTGCCCGAGGTAATTTAGAATCAGGGCCGGTAAAACAATCGTACGCCACGAAATACGAATCGGTTTTTTACCGAAATGTCCCATATCGGCGTAAAGCGCTTCCCCACCCGTTACGGCGAGTACGACGGAACCTAATACTTTAATTCCCTTAAATCCTTCGTGTTCGAAGAAGTGGGTCGCGTATCGCGGGTTAAACGCCTTTAGCACGACCGGATAATCGATAATTTTCCGGAGGCCGAGCCACGCGGCGACCATGAACCAAAAAAGAACGACTACGCCAAAGTACTTCCCGATTTTAGCCGTACCCCCGCGCTGAATGGCGAAGAGCCCAATGAGAATGAAAATTGTGCCGGGCATGACGTAACGTTGGTACGCCGGATTCGCGAGTTCGAGTCCTTCCATGGCGGAAAGAACGGAAATCGCGGGAGTAATAATTCCGTCGCCGAAAAGGAGGGCGGCTCCGGCCACTCCCAGCACCGACGCGACCGCGAGGGTTCCCGCGCCATTATACCGAAGGGGCGCCGGTACGAGTGAAAGGAGAGAAAGGATTCCGCCTTCACCCTTGTTCTCCGCCTCCATCATGATCCAAACGTACTTAACGGTGACGACGAGAATGAGGGACCAGATAATGAGGGAGGTGATTCCCATCACGTTATCGAAATCAACGGGTACCGGATGGCCGCCGTGAAAACATTCTTGAAAGGTGTAAAGGATCGACGTTCCGATGTCTCCGAAGACGACCCCGAGGGCGGCGATCGAGAGACCGAGGGTAACTTTTAAGCTTTTAGGTTCGGAGTGTGACATTTGTGTTTAAGGGAGTGAGCGAAGCTCTTCAACGGTTTTACAAAGGAGGGGTGGGCTCGTCATTTTTTCGGCACCGAATAAATTCGCGGTTTCGATTGCGTAATGGTGTCCGGGTAACATCGCAACTGAATCCGGTATTTTCTTAAGTCTCTGAAGCGTGGAAAATAGGTCCTCGTCACTGCCCGTTTCAAAATCGGTTCGACCGCAGTCCCGAATGAATAAGACGTCTCCCGTCAGGAGGTAGCCCGCATCTTTCTTCACCCAAAAACAAACTTCGCCGACACTGTGGCCGGGCGAATGGATGACTTCGACTTCGATCGATCCGACGAGTACGGTTTCTCCGTCGGCGAGAGGCTTTATCCGTTCGGGGTCGAACTTCTTCAAGCGAAATTGATCACCCGGATGAACGTAGACGGAAAGGTTCGGTGAAGTCGAGAGCAGTTCGGGCACCCCCGCGACGTGATCATGGTGGGAATGGGTGAGGAGAATCTTCGTGAGGCGGATCCCGTGCGCCTCGAGGTCGCGCAGTGGAGTCATATCTTTTTGGGGATCGACGATGGCCGCCTCTTTCGCGTCCCAATCGATAATGAGATAAATAAAATTACGGAGCGTCCCGAGCTCGTATTGCGCGAGAGTCTCGCCCGCGATTAGGCCGGACGCTTCATCTTTTCCTAAGTGGTTCGGCAGGCGCATACGGAGTGATTCGATTCTTAGATCGAGTATCGCTCCCGCGATAGAGAACGCTAGTGAGATCGGACCATGCGCTGCGGCAAAAATGGTGCGTCGCATATAGGCCCTTTAGGCCGCGTAGAGCGTGACAGGCGACCCTCGCTTCGGTTACTTCTCCTTACATTATGGCGCAAAATAAACAGTCCGGTTTTTCGTCGGGTTTTGGTTGGTCGCAGGGGACGGTGACCCCCCAACCTCACGTGAATGTACCCGAAGGGACCTTCGAAGAAGAACACGGGCGGCGCGGATTTTTCGGTCGGACGACCCACCTTTACCACCGGCATCCGCCTACGGGTTGGAATCGAATCGAGGGAGACCTGAAACCTCGCGCATATTACGCCACGAAAGCTCCCGGCGGCGATCAGGGACGGGCGAACTGGCTCCTGGAAAACCAGGATGTTAAAATCGGAATTGCGAAGCTCGCCGCTGAAATGAAAGTTTTTCATCGAAACGGCGACGGCGATGAAGTGCGCTTTATCCACGAAGGCGAAGGCGTACTCGAAACGGATTACGGAGATCTTCCTTACCGAATGGGAGATTATCTCGTTATCCCGAAGGGCGTGACGTTTCGATTTAACCCAAAAAGTTCGGATACCCATCTCGTCATCGAATCTCGGGGAGAAATCGAGCTTCCCGAAAAAGGGATGCTCGGTCGGCATGCCCTTTTCGATCCGATGATTATGCGAATTCCCACGCTCGCGGAAGCTGAGAAAACGACCGGAAAAAATGCTCAGGGCGAATGGGAAATGCATATCAAGCGCGAGGACGCGTGGACGAAGGTCTTTTATCCTTTCCACCCCCTAAACGTAGCCGGATGGAAAGGGGATCTTTCCCCGTGGGCGATCAACGTCGCCGATATTCGCCCGGTCGTTTCTCCACGGTACCACCTCCCGCCGTCCGTCCATACGACGTTCGTTTCGCAGAACTTCGTGGTTTGCTCGTTTCTCCCCCGGCCGCTCGAGAGCGAAGAGGGCGCGATGAAAGTTCCTTTCTACCACCGAAATATCGATTTCGACGAAGTGCTCTTTTATCACGCCGGGAACTTCTTTTCGCGAGAAGGAATCGCCGCTGGCGCGATCACCTGGCATCCTTTCGGTATTCACCACGGTCCGCACCCGAACGCGGAGAAAAATGCATCGGATAAAACATTCACGCAGGAAATTGCCGTAATGATCGACACTCGAAATCCACTTCGGCCTTGCGCACCCGCCGAAGCGGTCGAATACGTCGAATACCACATGAGCTGGCGCGCCGATCAAAAGCGGTAGGCGATTAATGCCTTCAGC
>JANXTV010000038.1 GCA_025352185.1 Oligoflexia bacterium | reverse complement strand
AAGTCACTCGCCACGCGAACTCGGGACGTTTCTCGGAGAGCCAATCACCGCGAACGATGTTTCCCTTCGCGTCGACTTCGAGCGTGTACTTATATTCGACTTTCTCGGTGTCGAGGTTATAAAATCCGTACGACTCGATTTGGGGCGCTCTGCGGCGAACGGTGTCGAGGCTCGTCGTCACCGTATAAAGGCGTGGAGACTCGGCATCTTCGCTCTTCCGAATGTCGGTCGTGTACCCGGCGATCGGGCGATAATCCACCGCGGCCGAGGAATCGATATCGATGACGAATGATTTTCCGTCCGTTTTAATCATGTTGGTGAGGAGGATATGGAAACTCGCGGGATCGATCCGCTTACAGCTCGTATCGGCTGGACCGTGACAGCGAGCCCCGACTTTCGCGATCTTCACAAGGTTCGGTACCTTGGCTCCGAAATAAAAACTAATGAGTCCCTTCACGTCGGAGGATCCGACGTTCACTTCCGCCGAAAGGTTCGGGGGAATGCGGAAGGTTTTCCCGTAGAGCGCTTTTGGTTCACGCATCATGGTCGAAGCGGCGGCCCAACCAAAATTCATCTTTTCGTCGAATTCGGTCGTCGTGAGTTTTCCGAGCAGGCTCCGAATTTCGTTCGCGAGGGGGTAGCGGGTGAGTCCCCGCTTTAAGTCGAAGATTTCTGCCGGCGACTGGAGCGAAATTTCGCGCGCGAGTCGGTCTTTCGGGAGTCGCTGAAGTTCGGCGAGCGTGAGACTGCGCTTTTTTGATCGTTCGTCTGCCGGAAGGTCTTCTCGCTTATAGCGATTCAGAATTCCGCCGGTTACGCCGCTCCACGGAGCATCGGACCAAGGGATGTTCTTTAAGTCGAGTCGTCCGATTTCTCCGCCCTTACTGAGAGCGGAAAGATTTCGCTCGAGCGGCATCTGCCATTCCCGGGAAAGGGAATCGGGTGGATTTAGCCGTCCGAAAGCTTGGTAGCTGGCCGCAGCGAGCACTCCGAGCATGACGATTTTTAGGGGGTTCGACTTTTTCCGACGCATAACTCTCTCTCTTCTCGTTTTCTCTTTCTCACTCGGACCGTCCGGGTCTCTGCAGGAAAGAGGGTCTAGGACTTAGTTCGAAGGTTGGACTCCGTAGGGAAGGAACGTGACCGAAGCGGATTCGTTACCGCTGAGTTTATAAGCATCGCTCAGCTGGATGATGTAACCCGAGCGGAAGTCGGCGGCGACTGGTGCCGAGATCATCGGAACGTTATTTAAGTAGCCGAGGTAGGTCCATCCCGGGGATCCGTTCGAAGACTTAGGCACTTCGATTTGGGATCCGTTCGAAAGTTTCTTATACACGCGGATCGTCGCTTCATTCGGACGGCTCGCGAGTAAGAGGTTATTCTTAATGAACGGAAGCTGGATCGTGGTCAGGTTCGTCTTAATTCCGGCGAGCACCGAAGAAAGGGGCGTCGTGCAGATGTTATACGACTGACCTTGGGTGGAACTTGCGGCCTGCATGTAGCGGGCGCCGGCATTCGAGATTCCGTCGTCGGCCAGGCGGCAGTTGGTCACCCGGTAACCGTAGGTGTTCACGACCGAATAGAGGCGAACGGTTCCCGAAAGCGCCGAACCTTTCGCGGACTTAATGCGGTCTACGAGGCTCTGCACCGTCGGGGTCGGCGAGCAGTTCGTCGCGTAAGGGGGGCAGTAAGTGTAAGCGTCTTCGCCGTTCGAAAGGATGACCGTCGCGAGGATTGCGTCGTCACGTAGGAAGTTCGATTTCGTCGAAGCGAGGTTCAGGACGTTTCCGACATTCGTCAGTCCAGGTTCTACGCCACCGGCGAGAGAATTTAGGGGAACCGCGACCGAAAGCTGGTCGGTCGGGACCCAGTAAGCCGGAACCGATGGAACCGTATTCATCGTCGCTCCCGGGTAAGGAGCTACCCACTGGGAATTCCAGTGCGGATCGAATTTCGAAGTGGCGATCGCCGTAATCGAGGCGGGAGCGGTGAGAGGAACGACCGCGACGCGGAAGTCCCAGCCCTGGGCCTGGAGTTCGGTCATGAAGCTTCGGATGGAGGTTTGGAGTTCTCCCTGAAGGCCGGCGGTCGATCCGGTGTCGTCCACCGCGAGGAGGATATCGACTTTCGGAGCGATCGAAGTGGATCCCGGTGCGTTGCTGTCCTGCTGGGACTGCACCACATCGAAGGTCTGTTTACCGCAGCTTGAAAGCGCGATCAGAACAGAGGCGGCCATTACACACTGCTTATAGATAGATTTCGTCATAGATAATTACTCCCTGGAACACTGGTCACTCTCCCTTGATAAAGCAGGGGGTGTGCCAGGGGTGGGGTCGGCTTCAGTCTAAAAAACCGTTAATTATCGTATACTTATAAGCCAGTCCGAGAGGACCTGTCTAAAGAAGTGACTGTTCCTAAATCGCGTGTCTAAACTTTCGACACGTTTCCCGGCGAGAGTTCGGGCCTATTTTACTGCCGAAGCACCCTGAATGAGGGCGTCTTTCCAGAGGGCCTTTGCGTCTCCGAGTAACCGGGCGCGGGTAGCCTCGTCCTGGGTCTCGGACGCCGACTTTAAGAGGGGAATGATCTGATCCCGAAACGTTCG
>JANXTV010000543.1 GCA_025352185.1 Oligoflexia bacterium | reverse complement strand
ACGCTCGTGTCTGGAGTTGCGAAGTCAGTGTCACCCGTACGTCCGAGGTCCCCGAGCGTGTCGGCGAGGGATTTTCCACCCATTGCCGCGCGCTTACAGATCGCGATGTCCATGTCCTTACCGAGAAGTGCCAAAAGGCCTTCGATAAGGACATGGACATCGCGATCTGTAAGCGCGCGGCAATGGGTGGAAAATCCCTCGCCGACACGCTCGGGGACCTCGGACGTACGGGTGACACTGACTTCGCAACTCCAGACACGAGCGTCGTAACTGAGATGGACGATGAGCACCCTGCTGCTCAATGCCGCCTCGACACCTACTTCGCTGGCTCGGTTTGCGGAAAAACCACGGAACTCGTCCTCGATAAAGACGATCCAACCCTCGGAACTTGCTCGCAGGAAAAAGGCGATACCCTTGGGATTCGCCCCCTCTGCTGGTACCTCCCCGTTGGTAAAAACCCGCCGAAACCCCCGACGCCTCCATCGTCCGGATGGCCGTCGGTTCGCCTGAAGCACCGCCACGCTTCTCGCTAACGGCTAGAGCCTTCTAAAACTAAAATTCGAAAACCCGGTTCGATCTTCGAACCGGGTTTTTTTTCGTTCGGAACCTAACCCGAAAGCCGCGTGGATAGCGCCGCTCCGCGTTTTGACAGTCTCGAGAAAAGGGTGCTACCCCTTTCGACTGGTTCATTGAACCGGGGGGATCAAGAATGAAACTGACTACTGCCTTACTCGTTACGACCTTATCTGCGGCACTCGGATGTTCCGCGGTTTTCGCCTGCACGTCTGATGGAAAAGAAGGAATCTTTCCGGAAAATAATCTCTATATTCCACCGAGCGCTTTCTCCGCTTTCTCTGCTACCGAAGCGGAGTTCAACGCCGCGAATGCGAAGGCCACGAAAGTCTACGGACCGGTATTTGCCGCTCAGGGCCGCGAATATAAAATCATCGCCGACTGGAAAGACGGTACCGTTAACGCTTATGCGAACCGCAGCGGAAAAGTTTCCGAAGTCCACATGTTCGGTGGACTCGCTCGCGCTCCGAAGATGACTTCTGACGGATTCGTCCTCGTCATCTGCCACGAAACGGGCCACCACCTCGGCGGCGGTCCGAAAACTCGCGGTATCCTCGGAAGTTCTTGGGCTTCGAACGAAGGCCAGTCTGACTACTTCGCGACGCTGAAATGCGCACGTGAAATGTGGAAAGATGAAGATAACGCTGCCGTCGTCGCAAAAATGGAAGTTCCGGCTCTCGTAACGGAACGTTGCCAGAAGGGCTTCGATAAAGCTGAAGACATCTCGCTCTGCCAGCGAAGTGCCCTCGCCGGAAAAGTTCTGGGTGACGTCCTCGCCGATCTCGGAAAGACCGCCGAAACGAAATTCGAAACTCCCGACACTTCCGTCGTGACCCGCACGAACGCTGCTCACCCGGCTGCTCAGTGCCGTACCGACACGTATTTCGCCGGTGCCGTGTGCAGCGCTTCGAAAGACATCGTTTTAACGACCGACCCGACCGTCGGTACCTGCGCCCAGGAAACGGGCGCCGTCATGGGTGTTCGTCCCCTCTGCTGGTATAAGCCAATGACGAAGGGCGAGAAGCCAAGTTCGTCGTGGCCGTCAATGAACTAACTGATGAACAAAGCGATGAACTAAGCCTCCGGGCTTAATTCAAATCGCATTCAAGTTTAGAAAGCCTCGCTTGATCTTCAAGCGAGACTTTTCTACGTTAGATCGATGGAAACTGCGTATCGCCTACTCTATGAACTTGAGGGAACCTACGTCGGGCGAGGTACGAATCACGAGGGCCAGCCTTTTTCGGGAACCTTTGAAATACACCCCGTACGCGAGGGACTCGGATTCGCCTTCTCCTTTCTCGCCCAGGGTGAAAATCAGAAGGTTTTCCACTACGAATCTTCGCTCGTCGGGAAAAACTTAAAAGGAATACCGGCCCTCTGGGTTCTGAGTTCAAATCATCCGGGGGTTTTCGAACGCCCTCTAAAAGCCATCGAGAGCCGTGCATCGGGTGAAACCGAATACTTATTCACCTTCGGAATTCGTGACGACCGGAATAGCTTCCGTGAGGAAATCAAACTCGTCGTGTCACCAGCCGGCGGCCTGGCCTATACTTATTATTGGGGAATGCCTGGCGGAGAGTTCGCGGAGCGCTCGAAATGTTCG
>JANXTV010000541.1 GCA_025352185.1 Oligoflexia bacterium | reverse complement strand
TTTCTCTTAGCGACTGCGATGGTCATCGTGCCCATGACGACCCTAGAAGGAAATCCAGTCGTCATAAGATCAGCCGACAAGGTCGAGCTTGCAAAAAAGGAGCCTTGGAAACTCTCAGTCACGCGGATCGAGGATTTCTTGAACCGCTACCTTGCTTCTCGTTTCGATTGGAATGAGGCCACTTTCGGTGAAAAACGATATAATCTTAAATCTATCGTCGCAGAAGGAGTTTTTGTAAAACTGAAAGATTCGCTCGCCGCATTCGAATCCCTTAATAAAAGTCAAAAGGCGCGGAGCTACTACGTCCTTGAAGGATTTGCTTTCGCAAACGAAAAGCACCAAATCGAGGCGCATATCTCGCGCGTCCTGCGCATCGGGAAGCTTGCGCTTGCTACTCCGCTCGTCATCCAAATCGAGTATCGCGACGTCGCGATTACGGAATCTAACCCATACGGCCTCCAAATCTCGGCTCTGAGCGAATCGGAGGCGAATTGATGAGTGAAAAATCAGGCGCGATCGGAAAAACGATTCTCCTTTGGACACTTAAAATTCTCTACCTGACTTATCCGCTCGTCGTACTGCTCACGGTAGTTATTCTTTTTCCAAGGTGGGCATCGGCGGGCCAAATTCGCCGCCTCGTTCTCTCGCCGGAAAAGCCGGGCGTGATAAATCTGGCATTTGGAAACGCGACTGCCGTTTCTTTTCAGTCAAAGCCCGAGAAATTGGTCCCGGGTTCACCGCAGAAGGTAGAAATCAACTTTCTTGGAAAAGACATTACGATCTCACCACTCATGTCAAACCCCGGAAATCTTCTCATTTATACAAGCGGGACTCGCTACGTCCTCCTCTTTAAGGTCGTCCCCGAAGCAAAGCACGACGACGTCGTGGAGATCGTCGGGGCTCCACGCGCCGGAGCGAAGGCGATGAAACTCGATCAAGACGCTTACCACGTCGAGACGGTGCGGGTGCTTGTGAAGCCCCGGAATAAAAGACAGCCGGTGAAAATTTTCTCGATCCAGGGAATCGTTTTTGATGACCGATTGGCGGGAGATGAGATTTCGGATTTTTTCTCCGGCGAGAGGCGACTCCGCTGCGAAAAATGCGCGCTTTCGAAGACGGGCCTGGACCGGATCGTTATTTGTCCTCGGCCGCTACCTAACCCCATCAAATGCCAAAGTGATGAGTTTCGCGAGATCGAGCTATCCAGAGGTCCGTCGTGAGTTCTCAGGCCTTAGCCACTCCCTACTGGAGCAAACAGCTTAAGAAGACGCCGAGATCCGTGGTCCTCGTTTTGGCCCTAACGGTAATCGCGACCCTCCTTTACTTTAAGTCCAAGCCATTATTCGCGGATAACCCTCCCGTGAAGGCGTTCGTCAGGGAGGATGGGCGCGCTAAACAACCCGACTCCACCTCGAAATGGGACATTCCGCAGATGCTCGCGGGCCTAGGTGCCCATGCGACAGGGAAGGTGCAGCGTGCGACGGGTGGGGCGAGTACAACATCATCGTTGTCCGCGCGCGCGTCGGTCCCCCGAGTGCTTGAGCGTCCGATCTTCGACGGCAAAAATGTCACGCTACAGGTCCGCCTTACGACCGAACTCGATTCGGCGTCGGGCGATACGTCGGTTGAAGGGCGGATCATCGGCGTGATGGACCAGGACCAAACGGGATCGGTCGACACGACGACCGTCAAAAACGCAGTTATCCGTGGAAGCGCTACGCCCAACTTCGACGCAAAAAGATATATGGCGCGCTTTTCTGAGGTCCTAACCACGGAGGGCAAGGCGATCCCGGTTGCCGGGATCGCTTTCAACCCCGGAGATTCCTCCCTCGGTATCCCGTCCGAATATAGCTCAGGTCTACCCTCTCGGCTGGTCGGTAGCGCCCTCAACCGGGTCATCGTGGCCGCCGATCAGGTCGCCGAAACCCACGTTCTCGACAATAACTCGGATTCGGCCGTGAGCCGGGAACTGAGTCGAGTCGCCGGGCAAGGAAGTTCCGAGACCGCAAACGGCGTCGGAGACGAGGCGACGCGGACGCTTCGCGAAACAAAGCCCATCCTGAAGGTCAAAGCGGGTATGATCATTTTCGTAAAAATGCAGTCCGCCCGCGCGTCCGGGGGTAGCCGATGATTAAAAAGAAGAATCCATTCTTCGAGGATCTACCCCGTTACATGGGGCGCTACCTGGATCAGCTTCGCCGGAATCCCGAATACCAGTATTACATCGTGACTTCGGTGCTGATCCAATCCGCATTCTACCACAGCGTAGACGTGTGGTTCATCCTTGCGACTTATCTTGAGTGTTTTTTCATCGGATTACTCGCGATAGCCGCGCTTACTCAGAAGATCGACCGTGCCTTCCAGTCGCTGCCACTCGACTACGAGCGAGCGGGGTACGGTAAACCCTATTGGGTTATCGACTCGAAGTATCCGCTCAAAAAAGATACTCTCAAGATCCAGGCGGCGGGCTTTGGCGAAAAGGATTTCGAGCAGCACCGTGATATTTTGGCGAGCCGCCTACGGATGCCGGTCGCGTCCATTCAAAAAGCGTCGGCGACCGATCCGCATATTTATGTAACGGTCAAGAAGACGGAGATTCCGTCCCATGTCGCGTTCTCCTCTTTAGACCTAGACTCGCTTGAAGCTGGAGAATTTTTCATGGGCAAAGGTGAGAAAGGATTTTTGACTTCAAGCCTTAAGCAAATGATCCACATGCTCGTCGCCGGGCAAACCGGGTCGGGTAAAACGCAGTTCATTAAGCAGGTACTGACCACGCTCTTGGTCAAAACGAAAAATATTCATGTCTGCCTAGTCGACATGAAAGGCGGCATCGACTTTCAAGAATTCATGGACTTAAAAAATGTAGAATTCGCGACCACCTATGAAGGTGCGTGCGTACTCCTCGATGGTCTAAATGAACTCTACGAAGAACGAACGAGGATCATTCTCGAACAGAAAAAAGAAAACTGGAATCAGGTGAATCAAGGGAAGCTCCGGGAGCGGGACGGGCCAAACGGCAGGCCGACCGGACCCATCGTCCTTTTCGTGGATGAGGTCGCGGAACTATCGAAAAAAGCCACGAAGAACGCCGCTCACTCGGAGCTTCAAGAAAAAATCGCGACACTGGCGCGCCTTGCACGGGTGACTGGAATTCATTTGATCTTAGGCACCCAGCGCCCCGACGTTAAGGTCATCGCCGCTCAGAGTAAGGACAATTTACAGACCAAGGTTTGCTTCTCCGTTCCGACGGTTTCGGCATCCACCATTGTCGTCGGCAACATGACCGCATCGACGCTTGGTGGTCATCCGGGCCGTGCCGTTGTCGTCGATCGCGGCGTGACGATCGCCCAAACCCCGTACATCGAAAGATCCGAACTTGACGGGCTCCTTGGCCCTATTCGTATCCAGCAGGAAGCATCGAACGGCCGTCATTCAGTCATTAAACATGTGGCGTTCACTGCACCAGCGACGCCTATCGCAGGGAGAATCCACCGATGATTAAAACAAGACTCCCCGAACTCATGCTCGCCTTCTCGAAGTTCGGGGTTTTAGGCCCTAGCGAATTGGTGAATCTGCTCGAAGGGCAAATTTGCCGATCCCAGTCCTATCGCTATTTAGCGGAACTTTGGAAACTGAAGTTGGTTCGGAGGCGCGCACATTCCTGGAGCAAGGTAGACGCGTTCGAGGCTACGCACGCCCTTTTGAGAGCGACCCGCGAGGATTCCGTCGATGTCTTTCGCCCACTCAAGGAGGATGAACTTCGGCACCGTATCGCTTGTGTCCACGTACTGATTGGGCTCTGCAGGCGCGAGTTTATCACCGGGGTCGCCTTAGAGCATGAGATAGGGAGCGAAGAAATCTCCCGGTTTTGCCCAAGGCGCGTACCGGACGGGATCATCGAGATTTCGCAACCGGGATCAGCTTCAATCGAGTTCGCGCTTGAAGTCGAGCTTTCCGCGAAGACCAGGGACCGCGCGGGAGAGATCTTAGATATTTACGAGCAGACGATCCGGGATGGAAAGCACCTCTGCCGTGGAGTACTTTTAGTTACGGGCACGGACGCCTGTTTTTCCCTGTACGAAAGTCTACTGAAAGAGCGACCCGCCTCGTTCCGAGATTGGGTACTCCTTTCAAAAGATTTAGATCTCTCGGACGTTAATGAAAATACCCTCGGCCATAAATTAAACACAGCCCACGAGCATCCGCGAAAACCATGCGAATCTCGTCGGATTGTTACGCATGAAGGTATCAAATACCTCAATGACTTTTCGATTTCTTCCCACTTAAAGGGATATAGAAGCGTAGCCGGTCAACTGACGGCACGCGTGGAGTAATAGATATGAATTTCGCCAAATTTGTTGGCTTGATTTCGCTGCTGGGGCTTGGCGCTTGCGCCGCCCCGGCGGTGAACGATGCAACCCCGGAGCAAGCCGCGCGCATCGACCGGAAACTTGTGAAAGACGCCTTGGTTTTTGAACCCGGCACGAAGGAAGGAGCAATTATCCCGGAGATTTCAGCGCCGAGTTTGCGCGCGATCTGGGTCGAAGAAAAACGAGATGGCAATCGCCTTTTAGAGGCGCACCGCGAATGGATTTTGGAGGGAGACGTTTCCCTCTTAGGGATTCCGAAGAAAAAGGCGGTGGCGAAATGAAGGTCGCACTAAATGCCGATACTATCGCCGCCCTTAACGTCCTCATCGAGCGCGTGCGTAAGACAAGGCCCAACGCGGGAAATAGTCGAAGCGTCGCGACGAATCAGATCGTTTTAGAGTTCGTCGCGAGCGCGACTAGCGCGCAGATGGACTCGGTTACGGCGCGCCTGGTTTCCCCAGGCAAGCGCCGAAGCGGACTCTTGAAGCGAATCGCGGATCTCAGTTCCGGCGCTGATCCTGAGTCGCTCCAGGCGCTCGAAAAGACACTGCAAAAATTACAACAAACGCGCAAATCCGAGCCGAAAACGGCCACCGATTCTTTGAAATCGTGAGCGGATTTTGCTGCTAAAATAAGAAAGTTTTGATATATGATTGGAATTGTATCGCCCTCGGTAGCTTCGGCTCCCGAGGGCGGAAATCCGCTCTTTGACAACAAATTGGTTTGGATGAATTCAGCAGATGCAGCTTTTTATCTGCGAAGGACGCCGAACGCTCTCCGCATTGCCGTACACCGAGGGGAACTTCGGGCTCGGAAATGGAGAGCGCGGCTGTACTTCAAGAAAATCGACCTTGATCTCATGGTCGAGACTTCGCCTTAGAAAGGAAGTCTCGATGTCTATTACATCCTATCAGAAGGATGGGGCGCTCCTGTGGAGCGTCTACATCAGTCTGCGGAGCAATGTGGATCGCAAGATCCGCGTGCAAAAGAGAATCAATGAAATCGAAAGTGAAAAAGCTGCTCGAACTGAAGAGAAAAAACTGCTCTTCGATCTCTCGAAGCAACTCGTAAAAGATGAAACCCAGGGCTCGCTCTGGGAGGAAGTCATCAATCGCTGGGAAAACGACAAGCTGGCTTATAGCTTGGACGACTACACGAAGACGACGATTAAGGACTACGCGGCGAGGCTACGAAACTGGACTGCTATCTGGTTTGGAAAGCCCGCCTCAACCCTGAACCGCGCCGATGGAAGAGATGTTCTTCGTTACGCCACCGAACAAGGCAAAAGCTTTGTTTACGTCCGGCGTCTCAAGAACATGATCAACCTCGTTTACAGTTGGGGAATCGAAGAGAGGATTATTAAGGGCGTCAGCACTAGCCCCGTTTTCGGAATCGACCTCGGCAAACAGAAGGAAGAAAAACTTCCGGAAATTCTGACTCTAGCCGAGATCAAGTTCCTCCTTCGGGAGGCCCGGGAGCGGCGGCATAAGTGGAGTCCGGCATGGACGATGGCGTTACTCACCGGAATGCGGTCGGGCGAACTCCACGCCCTTCCTTGGACGAACATCGAAATGGTTCCCAAGGAAGACGCCAAACGCCAGGACGAGCTACCCCCTGAAAAGCGGTACTATGGTTTGATCCGGGTCGTGGTAAATTACCAGACTCGAGAAAAACAGGTAGGCCCGACGAAGGGAGGCTACTGGCGGACAGTCCCGATCTCGGGTGAGCTGTATTGGTTCCTTACAGAGCTTAAAACGGTCACTGGAGGCGCGAACCAGGGGAAAGGACATGTTCTCCGGCGCTCGTGGGACTGGGACCGTGGGATGCAAGCCTCGGTGCTCCGGAAGTTCTGTATCGACATCGGTCTTAAATCCATCAAGTTCCACACCCTCCGGGCGTGCTTCGCCACTCAACTGATTTCGAGTGGTGTCGCACCGACGACGGTGATGAAAATTTGTGGGTGGAAGGATCTGAAAACAATGCAGCGATATATTCGGATGGCGGGTATCGAGGAACGCGGCGCAACAGAGTCTCTTCAGTTCTTACCTCCCACCATCAGCGAGCAAGTGGCGGTCGGGCAAGTTGTGAGTCTTTTCGATTTTCAGGCGAAAAGATAAAGCACTTGCCTATTTTTGACTATAAAGTGAGTCAAGTGGTGGAATCCAAACCGTTTGTGTTAGATTCCACCACCTTCTAAAAATAAAAAGGGCTGCCTCTTCGGAGGCGGCTCTTTTTATTTTTAGAAGGTGGTCCCGGGCAACGAATAGGAATCATCCGGTCCGGAAGAAAACGTGGCTCGCGTCTCGCTACCGCTGAGCCTAGTTTCGAGATTCGCAGGATATCGTGGCTCCGAGAAGCTTCTGAGCCGCTTTAACGGTGAGCTTTTCCGTACCC
>JANXTV010000481.1 GCA_025352185.1 Oligoflexia bacterium | reverse complement strand
TTAAAAAGGCCGGTTCGGAGATTCCGAATCGGCCTTTTCTTTTCAGCGTGGGCGTGGGGACGCCGGGGAAATCTGCTTTAGTTCTTTTTAAAGTTACACTTAAACTTCGAGTGGCGATCGCTGAAAATCCCGAAGACCCGACTCTTCTCGCGTCCCTTAAATGTAAAACCTTTTTTTGTTTTACGAATCGTCGCTTTAAAAATCTCGGCGCTGTTCGTGAGGATGTCGCCTAAATCTTTTCCGTGGTTCACCGATTTAAAGCGGAGGAGCTTACCCGTCGATTTCCGAATCTTTACATTCGTCCGGGAAATCCCGTCATCGGTATTGAGCAGGGAAATCTCTTCGCGGTCCGAATTGGAGATATTCAAAAAACTAAACGATTCACAGCCGCGCTGTTCGATTCGCATCTCCCCCGAAGTTTCAAGAAGGTCGGCGAAGTCCGCGTCGGCGTCTTTCTCGACGGTGCAGCGGTATTCGTAGTGACCTTCGACGTTCGGGCAGTCGGCGAAAGCGGCCAGGCTAAAAAACGGTACGGCGAGCAGCGTCGCCGCGAATTTAGATTGAATTGAATTTTTCATGTTATCCCCCCGGATAAAACGGTTTATGCAGCGCACCATAGCGTGCTTTATTCGATCTGTCACGGTTCTAGTGCATCGCGTAAGTACCTGAACTTACTTGAAATCACTTGCCCGAGGCCCGGAACTTTGGAACTTTGGGGACCTTCTATGGGTGATCAGTGGCAAAAATGTATTTCAGCTAGCGGTACCGTTCGTGGGGTCGCCATTCGCTGTACCGGGCTCGCTCAGACGCTCTCCGAGCTTCATGGATTAAATGGAGACCTCGCGAAAGCCTTGGGCGAAGCTCTAGTCGGCGGATTCCTCCTTTCGTCGTATGCGAAGGATACGGAACGCATGAATTTAAACGTGCGCGGGGACGGATGGGTGAAGCAGGCCCTCGTCGACGCGTACCCCGACGGAACGATCCGCGGCTATATCGTCGCGAACGACCACGCGGTGATCCCCTCGGTTGATCTGACCGGAGAAGGTCCGTGGGGCCGCGGGACCCTTTCGGTTCTCCGGAAACGCGATAACCTCGAGGGGAAGAACGAACCCTACGTGGGGACGGTTCCCTTACTCACCGGGCACCTTGCGAAGGACCTCACGTTTTATTGGCTTCAGAGTGAGCAGGTCCCCTCGGCGATCGGAATCGCCGTGAATCTCTCGCCCGAGGGTAAAGTCACCTCCGCCGGCGGATTCCTCGTCCAAGCGATGCCCGGGGCGACGGACGAAGAACTGAGCGATATCGAAACCCAGGTGAACTCAATGGGGGATCTCGCGAAAGAAATATCGGTCGACCAAGACCCGATCCACCTCCTCTCCCGTATTTTCCAAGACCGTGCATTTCTTCTGCTCGAAAAGAAATCCCTCCGCGCCGAATGCTCCTGCACCTGGGAGCGGGTGCGGAAAGCGCTGGTGCTGATCGGAGCTGCGGAATTAAACGCGATGCTCGTGGAGACCGGCGATGCAGTCGTGAAGTGCGATTTCTGTACGAAGGAGTACCGCGCCGACGCAGAAATGCTCCGGGAGATGATCGCCGAAGGACAGTCTTAGCTCCGGAATCGACGCCAGGGTATAAATAGAGCCTAAAATGGCTCTAAACCTCGAAATTTAGCCCGCGTGATTAAAACGTGTACCCAACGTGGGCCATGAACGTCACGTAGTTACTCGCGATGTCGATCGGGCCCAGGGTCGTTTCTTTATTCGTACCGAAGAGTTGGTGATAAGTCAGGGCCGCGCCGAAATAGGTCTCCCGCGTGAGCTGAAGGTCGGCACCCGCCCCGACGTGAACTCCGAACATCATGCCCGAGATCGAGTTGGTCGAATTCAGGTCCCGGCTAGCGCGGTAAAAACCAAGTCCACCGTTTACATACGGGATCACTCGGTCATAGCTCGCGAGGTTTAACCGAGGCCCGACGAGAAGGTGAAGCTTCGAATACTTCCCCTCGGAGTGGCTCGAGTAGCCGAGGACGGTATTGAAAGCGAAGAGGCGGCTGACGCCGTAAGTGTAGCTCCCCTGGAGACCGATCGAGTCCTGATAGTCGCTCCCGATCAGGAAATTCTGCCCAATATCGAGGGACACGTTATTCGAATCGGGGGTAAAGGGGGTGACTTCGCGGATCTGATGTTTCGCGCGTCGCTCGGAGGTTGATTTCCGGTAGGTGTCTTTCGTCGAAGGGCCGGAGTCGCCGTAATAGTAGGGGGAGGCTGATTTCCAGGAGTCGTCGTCCGTCCAGCTTCCGGCAAACGCCGTTCCCGAGGTCGAGGCGATTAGAATCAGCGCAGTCGGGAA
>JANXTV010000461.1 GCA_025352185.1 Oligoflexia bacterium | reverse complement strand
CCCGTAAAATCTTCCGAGTATCCGGAAGTTTTCTCGGTCTCGTACAGTTACCCGCGGGGCCCGAAATTTAATCCGGCCACCCTCTGCACCGCGACGCTGATTGCTCCCCGCATCCTCCTCACGGCCGCGCACTGTCTCCCCATCGATTCGGCAAGCCTAAGCGGAGTGAGTCCGGTGCTCGTCTCGAACGAAAGCCTTTCCTCCGATTTAACCCACGCCGCCGTGGCCGTAAGAACCTTCCGCCACCCCGATTTTAATCCGGGGGACGAAGAACTCGCGCAGGCCTCGGTCGACTTCGGAGTGATCCTCCTTTCCGACCCGGTCTCCGGAGTACTTCCTACACAGCTCGGCTCCCTGGAAAGTAAGTCTGATCGGGATTCCGCATTCACGGGAAATCTCACGGTCGTCGGTTACGGTGGCCGACGCACTTTCTACCAAGATCTGACGACGGGACTAAAACGATTCGCCGTCGCGCGAATGCTCGAAACGACGGCTAAAATATTTACGACTGAAGGACCTACCGGCGGACTCTCGCACGGTGACTTCGGTGGACCCGCCTTCACGGCGGGCGGCGCGGGCACGCGGAAACTCCTCGGAGTCGCCTCGACCCTTCCCCGTCAGGGCCGCACGTTGCGTAACGGACGTCCCGACGTTTCGATTTACGCCGGAATTCGCCCCGAGATTTTAACCTGGATCGAATCCGTCACCGGAGAAAAAGAATTAGCGGAAACTCCGCCCGATTTGGAATCTGTAACTTCGTCCCTGGACACTGGCTTCGAAGACTAAGAGGAATAAAAAAATGGCACGGATCAATTTTGGAAAAGTGACGCCTCCCCGCTCCCGTAAACCCCTCTGGATCGGAGTGCTCTTCCTCACCGCATTCCTTTTCGGAACCCTGACGAAGGCCGCGCTTCCGGTTGACGGAACTGAAGCGAACGCCCAAGACTACCCCTACGCATTCGGAATGAAACTGAGTTCGTCCGATTCAGACGGAGGCGCATGCACCGCGTTTCTCGTTGCTCCGCAACTCGTCCTTACGGCCGCGCATTGCCTCCAAACCGCAAATTCGGTCGAAACTCTCGCTAATGGTACCGATCTGAACGGGAGAAACACGAGTGGTACCGAAGTTTCCGTCTCCCGATTTCACGCGCGGCCCGAGTTTAAAACTCCCTATTCCGGAATGTCCCAAGAAGATCTGCGGCTAAACGCAAGCATCGACATCGGATACATCACGTTGAAGGACCCGGCCACCATTACGCCCATCCCCGTTTACGTCGCTCCGGACCGGCAAGGTTTAAATTCGCTCTTTGGAAAAGTGACGACTCTCGTTGGCTACGGCGCCGATAAATTCCTGGGCATCCTCGCGGACTATTCCGGTCGCGCGACTTTTGTAAAACGCTTGGGCACGATGAAAGTCACCGAAGTCGAACCCGGATATGTACACCTCGAGGGCGAAAAAGGCGGTGCCTTACCGGGTGATAGCGGCGGTCCCGAACTCGCGGAATTCGACGGCGTGACGAAAGTTTTCGCCATTAACCACGGCATGCAGGGAAAACAGACGGTTACCGAAAGAGTCATTAAATCCGGAAAACATAAAGGCGAGATCGAACGCGTCGTGAACACCGATAATTCGGTCTACGGAACGACGATCGGCACGCTGCTGACGACGGATAACCTCTGCTGGGCTATCCAAGATTCCGGTCAGAAAATTCCGGGAGTCGTTTGCCCCGAAGTCTCGGCTCCCGAAAAGCCGAACGACGGCCAGAACCAACGTCGCCGGCGTTAGGCGACTAATTCCCCGTCGAGAGCGACCGCTTATCGCGGAGTTTTCGGTGATACGTGATCGCGAAGCGATGCGCCTCGTCCCGGATATGCGTGAGTAACTTATAGGCGGCGGTGTGCGGAAGAAGCGGAACCGGATTTTTCCGACCGGGGATAAAGATTCGTTCCAGACTCGAAGCCACTTCTTTTGCTCGGAAATCACTTTCCGTGCGGGCTTTCGCGAGCCCGACGACTTCCACACCTTGGATTGAAAGTTCTTCGAGGATCGCGACGGCTTGGGCGAGCTGCCCCTTCCCTCCGTCGACAACGACGAGATCGGGCATATCCTCCCCTTTCGCCATCGCGGTTCCCGAAAACCTCCGCGATAAGACTTCCTTCATCGTCGCGAAATCGTTCGCGCCTTCGACCGTGCGGATCTTATAGCGCCGGTAGAGATTCTTATCCGGCGCCCCGTCGATGAAGACCACGCGGGACGCCACCGCATCTTCGCCCTGGAGGTTCGAATTATCGTAACATTCGATGCGCGTCGGCAGTTTCGCGAGGTGAAGTTTTTCCTGAATTTCTTCGAGGGCCCCGATTCCGTGGCCTTTCGAATTTTTCCGCGCTTGCTCAAGCGAATGGTGCGCGTTCGTATGCGCGACGTTCACGAGTTGCTTTTCCATTTCGGATTCGGGTACGCGGATTCTCACGCCGATGGTTCGCTCGAGTAGGTCGGGATCATCTGGAGCGGTCGGGAGTAAAACTTCGTTCGGACCGAACACCATTCCCGCCGGCAAGAGGGCATCGGAGGGTGCGGCTTCGATCGCAGCCTGTTCGGAGCGGAGCTGGAGATAATACTGAGAAATAAACTCGAAGAGGACCTCGGAATCCGTCATCGCGTCGTCCGAGTTTTGGAGCGACAGGTGGCGAACCGAAACCATTTTCCCACCGCGAATCTGAAGCACCACCGCTTGCCCGTCGGTGCCGTGCCGAGAAATCGCGACGACGTCGCGGTTGCGTTCGGCACCGGCGTCGTCGACGGACTGGGTGGCGGTTACCATCGAAAGGTGAGCAAGCTGATCGCGGTAAAACGCCGCGTTTTCGTATTCTTCGTTTTCGGCCGCGTCTCGCATCCCGCGCTCGAGCTCGAGCTGGAGCTGATCGCTCTTTCCTTCGAGGATCGCGATCGCCTGCTTAATTTGGTCTTGGTACTCTTCGCGTCCGATATGTTTTACACACGGGGCAGTGCACTTATCCATTTGGTAGAGAATGCAGGGCCGGGAACGGTGGCGGAACGTATTATCGGAGCAGTCCCGCAGTTTAAAAAGTTCGATCAGAAGTCGCAGGATACTCTTCGCACTATAACTCGACGGAAAGGGTCCGAAGTAACGAGCCCCGTCGCGACGGACCTTCCGTGTCCACTCGATGCGGGGAAAATCGTCGTTAAGCTGGATGCGCAAGTACGGGTACGCCTTGTCGTCCTTCATCCGAATGTTAAAGCGAGGCTTATGCTTCTTAATGAGCGTGCATTCGAGGATCAGGGCCTCGCTCTCGGTCTCGGTCAGAATGACGTCAAATTTCGCCACGCGCGAAACGAGGATCTCGATGCGCGGAATTTCGTGTTGAACACCCTGGAAGTAAGTCACCAGGCGGTTCTTCAGGTTTTTCGCCTTACCGACGTAGAGGATCGTCCCCTGTTCGTCCTTCATAAAGTACACGCCCGGATCCGTCGGGGCGGCCCGTGCATTTGCGAGGAGGCTAAGTCGATGAGGGGTAGGA
>JANXTV010000428.1 GCA_025352185.1 Oligoflexia bacterium | reverse complement strand
CGCCAACGGTCGCAACGATGGCGGTGAACATCGCGATCTGGTTGATCATGCCGCCGCTGTCGTGTCCGCCGTGACCGCCACCGCCCTGCTGCGCGTGTTCGATTTCGTGGTCATGGGGGCCGTGTACGTGAAAACCGTGGTCCGACATATTATTTTCCTTGTGGTTGGGGGTTGCGGTAGGTCACAAAGCTGAAGTTCAGCCCGTTGACCGATGTGTGGGTTTCCCTGCTGGTTTCTTGCCACTGTGGGCCGAATTGTGGAGCAAACGCGTCACCGTCAAAATCGGCGTCAATTTCAGTGACAACGGCCGTGTCTGCATAGGGCATTGCCTGCGCATAGATCTGCGCACCGCCCATCACCCATACATTGGTAAACTGCTCACAAAATGAGAGCGCCTCATGCAGGCTGTACGAGGGCTGTGCGCCTGTTTCACTCCAAGCGTCCTGACGGGTGACGACTACATTGGCGCGCCCTGGCAGCGGGCGAAAGTGCGCGGGTAACGAGTCCCAGGTCTTGCGCCCCATGATGACCGGGCAGCCCATGGTGGTGCGTTTGAAATGCGCCATGTCTTCCGGCAAATGCCAGGGCAGGGTGTTTTCCTTGCCGATGACGCCGTTGCGGGCCTTGGCGAAGATGAGGTGCAGATGCATCGGCTGGTCTTTCTACACCGCTACCGGCGCTTTGATGGCCGCGTGGCATTGGTAGTCCAGCACTTCAAAGTCTTCATATTCGTAATCGAAGATCGAAGCCGGCTTGCGCTTGATGTGCAGCGTGGGGTAGGGGAAAGGCGCGCGGCTCAGCTGCAGTTCCACCTGTTCGTGGTGGTTGCTGTAGATATGGCAGTCGCCCCCGGTCCAGATGAAGTCGCCCACATCCAGATCACACTGCTGCGCCACCATGTGCGTCAACAGCGCATAGCTGGCGATGTTGAACGGCACACCCAAGAAGATGTCCGCGCTGCGTTGGTACAGCTGGCAGCTTAAGCGGCCCTTGCCACCGGGCTCGGTCGCGGGCGCCACGTAAAACTGGAAGAAGGCGTGACAGGGAGGCAGCGCCATTTTATCCAGTTCGCCGACGTTCCACGCGCTTACGATGAGGCGCCGAGAATCCGGATTTTTCTTAATTTGGTCGATGACTCCCGAGATTTGGTCGATCGTCTTTCCGTCCGCCCCTTTCCAGGAGCGCCACTGGGCCCCGTACACCGGACCTAAGTTCCCGCTCGGATCCGCCCATTCGTCCCAGATCGAAACCCCACGCTCCTTTAGCCACGCGGTATTCGTGTCACCGCGAAGAAACCAAAGGAGTTCCTGGAAGATCGATTTCACGTGAACTTTTTTAGTGGTGAGGAGTGGAAAACCGGCGGTGAGATCGTAACGGATTTGGTGCCCAAACACGCTTCGGGTTCCGGTTCCGGTTCGGTCGTGTTTCTCGACGCCGTTTTCCATCACGTGACGGAGTAGATCGAGGTAGGATTTCATCGCTCTCGATTTTCACACGAAATAGGAGAATTCTGCATAGAAATTCTGCGAGCACCCCGCCATGATGAAAATATCTGAATGAAAAAAATGAGCGACGCTCCAAAAATCTATTTTGAGGATACGCACCTGGTCGTACTCTCGAAGCCGGCGGGTCTCCTTTCGCAGGGGGAAGCCACGGGCGACGAAAACCTCGTCGACTGGTGCCGCGAACATTTTGGTCGGAATTACGTCGGGATGGTCCAGCGCCTCGACCGCGGAACCTCTGGCCTCATGGTCGTCGCAAAACGATCGAAAGCAGCCGAACGCCTAACGGAGGCGCTGAAGAAAGGCGAACTCGTCCGGATCTACCACGCGGTTCTCCACGGGCGTCTCCCCGCGTCCCATGAATGGCTGCATTTCCTCAGAAAGAACGAAAAGACGAATACCGTCACCGCCGTCCGGGGAGATTCCGCCGGGGCGAAGGAAGCCCGCTTAAAGGTGAAGCCGCTCGCCCACTACGTAAAACGTGCGGACTCGACTTACTTTACGCTCGCGGAATTCGAACTCGATACCGGCAGGTCCCACCAGATTCGGGTCCAGGCTTCGGCGTCAGGTTTTCCCCTCGTCGGTGACGGAAAATACGGAGCTCCCGCTTCCCCGCTCACTCGCCCCGCGCTCCATTCGACGCGGATTCGGTTTCCCCACCCCATGTCGAAAGAGATCATCGAATTTATCGAAGGATTTCCCGCCGATATTTCCGAGTTCGTTAGTCGACTCGAAAAATCCAACCCTTAAGGTAGTCGGCCCCGGGAAAACTTTCCTTCGGAGCACCGAGCGGAATGAGTTCAACGAGCTTTCGTGATTCATCCACCGCCGCCAACTGAATCTCATCCCGGTACTGGGCGTGCGAAATCTGCGCGGAATTAATCGAAGTAATGAGGAGCCCCCCCGGATTCAGAAGACGGAAAGCCGCGGTGTGGAGACTCGGTAGATCTTTAGCTGTAGAAAATACTTTTTTCGGAGAACGGGAAAAGGACGGGGGATCGAGGATCACCACGTCGAAGCGATCTCCACGCTTCGCGAGTTTCGGCAGCCACTCGAATACATCGCCGAAAATAAAATCTCCGGACGCATCGTCCGGAAAATTGAGTTCCCAGTTTTCTTTCGCCCACGCGATCGTAGGTCGGGAGAGATCGAGCGTTAGGACTTTTCCCGCTCCTCCGCGCTTCGCCGCGACCGAAAGCGAGCCGGTATAGGAAAAAGTGTTCAATACCGATTTACCCGAAATTTTTCCGGCCGTACGTAACCACTGGCGGAGCGGTAAGTGATCGAGGAAGAGTCCGGGATGCTTCGTCGCCTCGAATCGAATTCGAAAAAGATCCGTTTCTTCCCGAACGTCCAGATGAGACGGTAACGTACCGAAAAGGAGAACGGCGTCGGCCGGCGTTCCCTTTTCGGGGCGTTCGAGCAGCACGGCCCCCGCGACCCCTACCGATCGGAGGAACGCGGCGAGATCGGCGAGGGTCGATTCAGAAAGGGCTTTCGCCCCGTCCTGTTCCCAAGCGTAGATCCAAACGTAAACGGTTTCGCTTTCGGCCCGAAACGCTTCGATGGCGATGCGGGAAAGATCCGCATCTCGACCGCCGTCTCCGGGTCCGTGAAAAACTCGGAGCGCACCCGTACGGGAAAATTCCGAGGCACGTTTTTTCCACGCCACTTCGAGGAGTTCGCGCTTCATGCCGGCTCCTTTATTCCCCGAAGGATACTCACCCAAGATGCGAAGTCCGTCGGGAGCGGAGCGACGAGTTCCACCGAATCGGAAAGTTCACTTTTCGGAATGACGAGCTTTTCCGCGTGGAGGGCAAATCTCGGAAACGAAATTCCAAACGCGCACTCGGGCCCGTGGTAGCGAGTATCTCCGAGAATCGGGAAACCTTCGGCCGAGAGGTGAATCCGGATTTGGTGTCGGCGCCCCGTCGCGATTCTCACGCGAGCGAGAAATCCCGACTCGTCGTCTCGACTAAATCGTTCGAGGATCTGGACCTGGGAGAGTGAGGGCTTTCCCTCGATGGGATGATTCACCCGCATGGCCGGCAGTCGGGGCGACCCACTCGCCAGCGCCAAGTATTCTTTTTTCACGACGTGGGACGAAAACCAGCCGTTCGCAATTCGATGCGCCTCCTCGTTCCGCGCAAAGAGGATGACTCCGCTGGTCTCGCGGTCGATGCGATGGATAATGAGGAAGGGTTGCTTCGGAAACCTCCGGGAAAGGGAACGCAGTAGATTCGGCTCATTCCCTTTGGTCCCCGGAATCGATAAAAGTCCCGGGGGCTTATTCACGGCAATAAAATCCGCGCTCTCGTAGAGAATCGCCGCGTCGTTTAAGGCCGCTTCCTTTGCGGATTTTTTAGAGTTCATCCCGATTGCCCTTTAGGGTCTAGCCTACCGTTTACGGCTCCGTTCTGGTAGAGGTAAGCGATCATGAAAAACGCTCGACTCTGGACTTCCCTCGCGGTCATCGCTCTAGTCACCACCGGGACGATCGAATACTTCTCTCGCGGGCCAGATTTCGAAGTCCTCTGGTCCCGGTCGATTCCCTCACTCTTAAAGAAGGAAGACTTAGCGGTGGCACTCGGAGATACGAAAAACTGGCCCGTGTTCCACCACGAATTAAAAGAGACGAAGCTCTTCCGAGTAAATGGGGGAACGGAAGTCCCGGTCGCGGAGTCGAATCGCCTCGAAACGGGAATGCACGTCACCTTTAAAATGGAGCCGGTCGCGAAGGAATGGAAACGGTACGAAATTCGCGCCGAAATCACGTCGTTGAATCCGGGTAAATCCGTCGCATTTCGTCTTCTGCCCGAGTCGCGCGGAAAAATCACAGAGGTTCTCGGGGACTACGAGTGGTCTTTCTCGGTAATCGATCCGGACGAAAAAATGAAGGCGCGTGGATACCTGAGTGCGGCGGCGGGTGAAGCCCACGCACGAACCCTAACGGGGCGCGCCCGATTTTTTGGAAGAATTGCCGCTAAAATCCTGATGAATCAGACCTATCCCGTCGACCTCGCGCGACTCGCGAATTACGAGGAAAATAAGGAAGCCCGGGCGGGCGATTACGCTCCAGTTTATAAATAACTTCCGCTAGACTCCGGCCATGGCCTTTGATTCGCAGTGGGTAGGTAACGCACTAAGTCTTGTGCCGCGATTTACCCGCACCTATCCCCTCATCACCTCGGATTCTCGCCAGGTCGTACCCGGATGCCTCTTCATTGCGCTCCCGGGAGAAAAGTTCGATGGGCATACCTTTATCCACCAGGCGGTCCAGATGGGCGCCGAAGGCGTGATTGCGGTTGCCGGTAAGGTACCCGCAGACCTTCCGGCGAACATCGAAGTGTTCCTCGTGAAAGATACCCTCGAGGCCTACCGTACCCTCGCCCATGCTTGGAGAAAACGACTCACGGTACCGATCGTTTTGGTCGCCGGCAGCGTCGGGAAAACCACCACGAAGGAGATTCTGAGCGCGATCCTTCGGGGGCGCTTCCGAAACGTCGCCTCCACGGCGGGATCCCAGAACGGCTTTATCGGAATTCCGATGACCCTCCTCTCGGTACCCGCCACGACCGATATCGCGGTGATTGAAGTGGGAATTGATGAACCCGGTACGATGGCCGGTCACGTCGCGCTCGTGGAGCCTACGCATGCACTCCTCACCGCCATTGGTCCCGAGCACCTAGAAAAACTCATCGACCTCGAAACCGTCGCTCGGGAAGAGGGACTGGCGCTCCAGATCCCGGCGAAGAACGGCGCGACGGTGGTGGTGCGCCTCGATGATCCGTGGATTTCTAAAATATTTGATACTCTCCCCACGGATGCGAAAAACTGGACCTGCCTCCTACGCGCCGGAACGGAACCGGTGAAGTCGCTCCTCGATAAAACTGTGCGCGGAGATTATTCCTCGAGTAAAGAATCACTCACCGTCCTCCTCGCCGACGGTTCCGGGTTTGAACTCTCCTTACCGGTTCCCGGTGCGCATAACGGCGGAAATTTACTGGTTGCCGTCACCACGGCGCTCGCTCTGGGACTTTCGCCAATTGAGATTCAGCGGGGCCTCGCGACCTTCCAGGGGGCTCAGGGCCGTTCGGAACTTAAAATCCTCCCGGGCCCGACTCCGATTCTCTGTGATTACTATAATGCAAACCCGACCTCCGTCGCGGCCGGACTCGAACTCCTCGCGACGACGGCGCTAAAACACCAGTCTCGACGGAAAATCGCGGTGCTCGGCGATATGCTCGAACTCGGACCTAAAGAAGAAGCCTTCCACCGTAGCATTGCCGAAAAAATCGGACTCGCGGGAATATCGACGCTTTTCCTCTACGGAGAGCGCATGAAGTGGCTCGCCGATGAGATGAAGAAAACGCTCTCCGGAATTCGAACGCATCATTCGAATTCGCACGATGAAATCAGCGAAGCGCTCCTGAACGAAATGCGTCCCGGCGATGCCCTGATGATTAAAGGGTCCCGCGGAATGAAAATGGAAGAAGTCTGGAAGCGGATCGAGCCGAGACTCCTCGCGGCGGCGACCGTCACGGGTGGGGCTTGAAAAAACCGGGAACGGCACGCGCCGAGATTTTAAAACCCACGGATGAAAATATCCAGCGGGCGGCCCTCATCCTAAAGCAGGGGGGTATCGTCGCGATGCCAACCGAGACCGTCTACGGATTAGCCGGAAATGCCTTCGAAGCCGAGTCGCTCTCAAAAATATTTCTGACTAAAGAGCGTCCCACTTTCGATCCGCTCATCGTCCATGTCTCGATGGAAAACGCGACCCTCGCGGATCTTATGCGCGAGCAGCTCATTTATCCCCACGAACTTTCGGACATCGCCGTCCGCCGGATCGATAAACTCATCCGGACCTTCTGGCCCGGTCCGCTGACCCTGGTGCTCCCCAAAGGTGACCTGGTACCGGATCTCGCAACTTCCGGGATGGAAACCGTCGCGATTCGGGCACCGAAGCATCCGGTTGCGAGAAAGCTCATCCAGGCGTTCGGACTCGGCGTCTGTGCACCGAGCGCGAATCGATTCGGTCGAATCAGTCCGACCCGCGCCCAGGACGTCATGGAGGAACTGGGTGACCGCATCGACGTCATCCTCGACGGCGGCGACTGCGAAATTGGGATTGAATCAACGATCCTGCAGGTGACTCCCGAGGGAGAACTGTACCTCCTGCGACCCGGCGTGATCAGCCGTGAAATGATTTCTGAAGCGGTCGGCGCTGCCGTTCTCGATCCGACCGCGGCCGCAAATCCCGACGGGAGCCCGCAAATTGCCCCGGGACGACTCACCTCGCACTACGCCCCGAAAAAACCGTTTCAGATTCTCCCCCACGTGATTTCGCAGATGATGACCCCGCCCCTCCTCCGCGGTCCGAAACCGGCTCGCATCGGACTCCTCGTCGCGGGGGGTTCGGCGAAGAGCGCCGGGGAAACTCTTTCCGAGATCCTCGAAATTCCGGTCGAAGCCGAATCCCTCTCCGAGTCGGGCGACTGGTCCGAGGCCGCAAAAACGCTCTTCGGAAAACTTCGAAAACTCGACGCGAGTTCCGCGGATCTTCTTCTCGCGGAGCCAGTGACCGGGTCGGGAATTCCCTACGCCATCGCGGATCGACTATTCCGTGCCGCCGGCTCGAAGCGTGAGTAATTTAGGACGGCAGGCTTAGGTCGGGAGTCTTCGCTGGGTACTCTCGCG
>JANXTV010000405.1 GCA_025352185.1 Oligoflexia bacterium | reverse complement strand
GTCAGGTGGGCATTCACTTTCTCGAAGTGCTGAAACCCTTCCTTTAAATTCTCATTTAACTTCGCTTCGACGTTTTCACCGATCTTCGTTAGCCGCTCCGAAACCTGCGTCTCGAGTCCCTGGAAGCGGAGGTTTAAAACTTCCGTCGTTTTCGAAAGGCCGTTCGCGAGCTCCCCGCGGTTCTGGGCGAGCGCGCGCTCGAGGCGTTCGCTGGCTTCGATTTGGACCTTCTGCATTTTCTCCGTGCTGGAATCCCGGAGGTCAGAAATCGCCCGGGCAAATCGGTCCTGGAGGTCGAGCAGCGGCGTCTGGAGCGCCTGAGATAAAAGGGGAGGGAGGTCGCGCGGGAGGTCAGTGGCGCGAAACGCCTCGGACTGGACCTTGAGTAGCCGAACTACCCAGACGAGGCCGAAGGCAATTAAAGCCAGGAGGACGATTAAGACGGCGAAAACGGGTGAACTCAGGCTCATATTTTCTCTGGTTGGTATCAGCTACGGGATTGCCTGACAACTCGAGGCAGGGTAAGACTTCCCAAAAGGCAAATAGAGCAATGCAGCAAACGCGCCCAGCTAACTCACCCTCCCATTTCTCGTCCGGAATTCCCGACCCCATCCAGTCGGGCGGGGTGAAAAAAGTCTATCCTCGGGACAGCGTTCGTCTTTTTAAAAGTGATTTTCTGGAGCGATTTACCCATGTCCATCCGGTCGTTCCCCTCCTCATTTGGGTGCCCGTGATCGGCGTTCTGCTCTACCGATCGCTCTTCGTTTTCGGAGTCGACGGGCTTGAGTTCGCGCTTTACGCGTTCCTTGGACTTTTTACCTGGAGCTTCATCGAGTACGTTCTCCACCGCTTCGTTTTCCACTATCCGGCGAAAACGGCTTTCGGAAACCGTATGGTTTATATCCTCCACGGACTCCATCATGAAGACCCGGTCGATCCAACCCGTCTCGTGATGCCGCCGCTCCCCGCGATCATTTACGCCGGGATTCTGTTCACCACGTTCCGCATGATTTTCGGCCCGACTTACGTCGAAACCTTCATGGCATTCTTCATGATGGGCTACCTCGCCTACGACTACACTCACTTCTATATTCATTTCGTGACGCCAAAACATGCGCTCGGAAAATACCTGAAGCGCTACCACATGCAGCACCATTTTGCCGATTACGAAGCGAAGTGGGGGGTCTCGAACCCGCTCTGGGATTACGTTTTCGGAACGGTGAATTCGAAGACGGAAAATCGAAACGCTTCCCGCGTTAAGACCGCATGAACGGCCGAAACGCCCGCGCGATAACGACGCTGATTTTCGGCGCGATCTTCCTCTATATTGGGTCGGGATTCTTCGTCCCGCTCATCCTCGGCGCCGCGATCGCGCTCCTCCTTTTTCCGAGTTTTGAATACCTTCACCGCCGAAAAAATTGGCAGAGTGACGTGACGGCCGGATTCCTCACGATCGGGGTGACCGTCCTCTTTATTCTTCCCGTGACTCTGTTATCGATCCGCGGTGTGCGGTTTCTCGCCGCGCGGTTTCAGGCTTGGAAAGACTCGCCCTTTCTCGATTCTCCCGGCGGCGACGCGACCCTCCTCCAATCCATCACACGGATCCCCGGAATTTCTTCGCTCATCGTACGGGTGAGTGACCTCCTCCACATGGAAGAGGCCGACCTCGTGGATTCGGCGGGAAATCTACTGAAGTCTTTTGGAATTAAGGCAGCCGAATTCGTGACGACGGCTCTTTCGTCCATTCCGAGCTTCGGGCTCGGAGTCTTCATGATGGTCCTCGCCATCTTTTTCTTCCTTGCCGATGGCGAGCGGGTGCTCACGTTTTTCCGAGCGAACTCTTTTTTCCCGAAAAAGCAGACTGAACTCATTTTCATCCGATTCCGGGGCCTCTGCCGGGCGGTGCTCCTGGCGAGTATTGTCTCGGGGTTTGTCCAAGCGCTTATTTACCTGATCGCCGGCGCGATCGCGGGGGTGGACGATCTCCTCGTGCTCGCATTCTCCGTTTTTCTCGGGAGTTTCATTCCCGTGGTCGGAGCGGCACCCCTCACGTTCGGTCTGGCCGTATACTACGTGTCGACGGGATCGAAGTTCGAAGGATTTACGCTCCTGATTGCGGCACTGATCGCGTCGATTGCGGATAACTTCGTACGCCCGATCGTGCTCCGGGGTGGGGCAAATCTCCATCCGTTGATCGCGATCGTCGCCCTTTTCGGTGGGCTCCAGGTTTTTGGATTTGCGGGTGTGTTCATCGGCCCAATCCTCGCCGGGATGTTTTTCGTCTTCCTCGATGCCTACGTTCAGTCGCGTCAATCGAACGAGGTCCTCTCCGAAGATCGCTAAGTGGTTGACGAATGCGGTTTGTTTTTGCTTAGATCGTCCCATGGCTAAATCTCCCGCGAAGTCCGCCAGCTCCGGCGATGACCTTCCGAAATCCTCCCGTCCGTCTAAATCCATCACCACGAGCTCGACCGCCGAGTATTTCTCGAAGAATCTCCAGCAGGTAGGGTTCTCTTCGATGGTTAAAGCCGTCCTCACCACGTTAAAGGAGTCGGTGGATAACTCCCTCGACGCTTGCGAGGAGAACGGAATCCTTCCGGAAATCGAAATCTGGGTGGAGAAGATCGGGACCGGTACGTTAAAGGCCGCCGATAAAGTTCGGATTCGGGTGCTGGATAACGGACCGGGGATTGACCCGGATGACGTCCCTAAAGTTTTCGGTGAATATCTAGCGTCTTCTAAGTTCGGCCGCGGACGGTGTTCGCGTGGACAGCAGGGGATTGGGATTTCGGCCGCGACGACTTGGGCGCAGCTCACGAACGCAACCGGCGCGCGCGTGATCACGAAAACGAAATCGATGCGTAAGGCCGTTTCCTGTACGGTCGAAGTCGATATTAAGAATAACCGCGGAGTCTTAAAGGACCGCGATACGCTCGACTGGGACCGCCCGAATGGTACGAGTGTAGAATTCACGATCGACGGCCGCATCCAGTTAAACGGCGAAGCTGGTCTCTTAAATTATCTGAGCGGCACCGTGCTCGTGAATCCGCACCTGACGCTCCACCATAACCTCCCCACCGCAGCCGGCGAAGAAGGCGGAAAGCAACTCGAGCGCATTTCGATCGAACGGGTGACTACCGATCTGCCGAGTATTCCGGAAGCGACCGAACCGCATCCGCATACGATGAAGCTCGGCGAATTCATCGCCCACTCGCACATTTTTGGACGGGTGAAAGTCGGCGCTTGGTTAAAAAAGGGATTCTCCCGCGTAAACGAGGGGACAATTAAAGATCTCGTCGGGACGGGTCTAAAGAACGCATTCTTCGAGAAGAACGTCGACTC
>JANXTV010000369.1 GCA_025352185.1 Oligoflexia bacterium | reverse complement strand
GAGAGAATGCAAAAATGCTTCGTGGTAATGAGTTAGCTGAATTTTTAAAGAAGGCCCGAATGAACGCGGGTCTCTCCCAGAAGGAAGTCGCGGCAACTCTAGGGTATAAATCCTCACAATTCGTCTCGAACTGGGAACGCGGCCTTTCCTCGCCACCGATCTCGACCCTGCGTAAACTCTGTGAGCTTTATAAGACGAACGAGCAAAACATGTTCACGATGATCCGCTCGATCGCCGTCATGAAGATGGAACGGGAACTCGAGCAAGAGTTTTTCGGTAAGGCCGAATAGATTGAAGCACGGCTTGGGAACCAAAAACCGAGAAGGCAACCTCTCAAGACGGCGACTTTATACCGCGAAACGCGCGGCGACGGCGCGCTTAGAAACGGCCGCTTTAATCGTAGCCGGTTCTTCAACCGCGTCCACAATTTCATAGTTCTGGGGGTCCTTGAAAACCTCCGCCAGAATCGATCGATGAAGATCGTGACCGGCGCGGTGAAGTTTAAAGGAACCGAGGATCTGAATGCCGGCGAGCTTAAAATCTCCGAGGGCATCGAGGGTCTTATGGCGGACAAATTCGTCTGGGTAACGGAGGCCGTCTGGGTTCAGTACGAGTGCGCTATCAAGAACGACGGCGTTTTCCAGTGATCCGCCCAGAACGAGTCCCATCTTCTTTAGCGCTTCGACATCGCGGAGGAACCCAAAGGTACGAGCGGAAGCAATTTCTTCAAACGCGGTTTTTCCATCGATAAAATGAAATTCCTGGTAACCGATCGACGGATGATCCCAGTCAATCGAAGCATGGATTTCGAGTCGATTCGACGGCTCTACGACGGCCCATTTTTCTGCCAGCTTCACTTCGACCCGGCGTTTTATCGCCAGTGCGGTACGTGGAGCCCCTTGATTCTGAATTCCCGCAGTTTTTAAAGCGGCGCAAAAGGGTGCCGAACTTCCATCGAGGATCGGAACTTCCGGCCCCTGGACTTCGACGAGTAAGTTATCAATCCCGAAGCCGTGAAGAGCGGCCATTAAATGTTCGATCGTGGAAACCGTGACGTTTCCTTTTCCCAGCGTGGTCGCCATCTGGGTGCTCACGACATTCCGGTAGTTTGCTTCGATCGGTAGTGAATCTTTTAAATCGCTGCGGTGAAAGAGCACGCCTTGGTTAATACCAGCGGGCTTCAGCGTAACCGAGGCATCCTTACCTAGGTGCAGTCCGGTTCCCCGGAGGGTGACTGCTTTTTGAATCGTCCGTTGAAAGTTCATATTATTCCTTGTTGGCTCTCTCTAACCATTACTTACTATCGCAAGTTCAGTGCCGGTTTTAGGCGAACGAGGACGAAAACTTAAAATTTCTGAAATTTCGATAATTACTGATATTTATCAAATAGTTAACGTGTTGTGTAAAAATAATGCAGCAAGACTAAGAGTTCTAAAGAATAGAGGATTTCCAAAGAAATGTGCGATTTCACACACACTGGGATGAATAAAAAGTGTGTGGTTTTTGCAACAGCCGACGCTCGGGCAGCGCGAGTAACTATCCTAGACCCTTAGGGATTTCGATCAACGGAAGTTGCCGAACACTCTCTTGGTAACTCTTTCCCAGGTGCTCAAACGCAATCCGACTCGCCATTCGCCCGCGCGGAGTCCTTTGCAGAAATCCCTCTTGGATCAGGTAGGGCTCGTAAACGTCTTCGATCGTTTCTCGTTCTTCACCGAGCGCGCTCGAAAGCGTATCGATTCCAACCGGGCCCCCGTCAAACTTCTCGATGATCGAGAGGAGAAGTTTACGATCCATATAGTCTAAACCGCGATCATCGACTTCAAAGAGTGCGAGCGCCGCGTTCGCAATTTCGCGGTCGATCAGATTCTTTCCGCGACGAACATCGGCAAAGTCGCGCACTCGTTTCAGGAGCCGATTCGCAATTCGCGGCGTTCCCCGTGATCTCCTGGCAATTTCGTTCGCTCCATTTTCGATCACCGAAATCCCAAGGATCGACGCCGAGCGATTCACGATCTGCTCTAGCTCTTCCGTCGGATAAAAATCTAGGCGAAGCTGCACACCGAAACGATCCCGAAGTGGGCTCGAGAGCAATCCGGTCCGTGTCGTCGCCCCCACGAGGGTAAACTTAGGGAGATCGATTCGGATTGTTTTCGCCGCCGGACCCTGGCCGATGATCAAATCCAGTTTATAATCTTCCATCGCGCTATAGAGCACTTCTTCGATGGTTTTCTGAAGGCGGTGAATCTCATCGATAAATAGGACATCTCCCGGCTGAAGGTTCGTCAGAACTGCCGCGAGGTCGCCTTTTTTCTCGATGTTAGGACCGGTAATGGAGTGGAGCTGGGTACCCATTTCCTGGGCAATAATGTGGGCAAGCGTCGTTTTCCCGAGACCCGGAGGCCCCGCGAGTAAAACGTGATCGAGCGAATCGTTTCGGTTTCGTGCGGCTTCCATGAACAGGGAAAGGTTTTCTTTCACTTTCACCTGCCCGACATATTCCGAGAGTAAACTCGGACGTAGCGAGACGATTCCGTCCTCGTCTGCCTGAGACTGGGCGGCGACGATGCGGTCTTCCTCGAAGACACTTTCAGAATTACGATCAGTATCGAGCTCTGGATTCAATTCTGGATTCGGAGAGCCAGCGTTCACTTTTCCATTCATCGAGCAGATTCCTTTTTCTATTCCACTGACTTCGCTACGGAACTGATTAGCGAAGCTCCTTTAATGCCTGCTTAACTACATCTTCGGTGCGAGGAGACGCTTTCGGAGCCGACTCCTGAACTTTCTTTAAAACAGAAACAACTTCCGATTCGCGGTATCCCAGTCCGACGAGCGCATCTTTTGCTTCGCGAAACGAAAGGATCGCGAAGGCCGCGGATTTCGCCGATGGACTGGCCGCTAAAGCACCGACACTCGCCGCCGCCATAAGCCAGTCATTCGGAAGGAGTCCGTTCTCGGCCTTTTTCCGCATCGAATCTTTTAATTCAACGACGACCCGTTCGGCCGTCTTCTTTCCAATTCCGGGAATTTCCGTTAGCGCGACCTGGTCACCCTCGAGAATAGCGCGGACCAGCGTTGGAATTTCTACCTTTGAAAGGATACCGATGGCGCCCTTCGGGCCAATTCCATTCACCGTGAGTAATGTGAGGAAAATTTCTTTTTCTTCACGCGAGAGAAAACCGTAAAGGTCGAGCGCATCCTCGCGCACGTGCGTATGGATCCAGAGGGTGACCGGAGTTCCGGCATGTAGTGAAGCGTATGCCGAGCTCAAGGGTAAAGTGACCGAATATCCAACCCCGGCTCCCGAGGCGAGTACGACGGCTTTACCTTCGTGGACTTCGAAAATCTGTCCGTTAATATAACCAATCACTTCTAATTCCTCTCCCGTACAATCCGTTTACGGTTGCCCACGTTTTCTGAAGTGAGTCCTAAGCTTTCAGCGAGGCCCATCCTCTTCTTCGTCCTAGACTGAGTCAAAGTATTTTGGTGAGCACTCCCCAAAGCCGAATGAGATCCGTGAATTCGCGCGTGACACATCGCTAATGCAAGCCCATCGGACGCGTCCGAAGTTTTAAAATCCTGTTTTCCGAGCATCATCTCGAGCACACGGGCAACCTGATCCTTATCGGCGCGTCCGTGACCAACGATCGCCGATTTTACTTCCGTCGGCGCGTATTCGACGACGTTTAATCCTAATATTTTCGCGGTGAGGATCGCGGCGCCCCGGGCTTGGCCGAGCTTCAACGCCGAAACTGGATTCTTAGCGAAAAATACCTTTTCGATCGAAAGGGTGTCCGGACGGTAGGTCTCGATGACCTGGGTGAGACCCTGATAAATGAGGAGGAGCCGGTCTTCGAGAGGAAGGGTCGCCTTCCCGGTCGTTGAAGCGATATTTAAAGTCCCGTGGGCAACGTGCCGAATTTCAGTGCCAATGACGTCGACGATCCCGTAACCCGTCAGCCGTGAGCCCGGATCAACCCCTAAAATTCTATACTTCTTAATGATTCGGGGGCGAGACGCCCCGGATTCGGCAGACATCGGCTTTCATCCAGTAAAGCATACTGCTTACTGAGAGCAAAGAACCAGATGTCCCCGTAGGGGCGGTTCCGCCGAATTTAGAGGGTTTTATCGTAAATCCGGTGAACCTTTGTACGCTTGCCGCACATGTGTTCCAGAGCTTTATTCATCGGAATATTATCCTCGAGTATCCAGCTGGCTTCCCCCACCGGATATCCGTTCGCGGGGCCGCGTTTTAAGTACTCCAGGTAAAGGACGGGGCCGATCCCGATCGTTTGGAATTTTTTCTTAATACCGAGTGTAAGAACCCGGCAGCGATTCATCGTCTTCTTTTTCCCCGGTCCCTTGAGGTTCCAGAGGAGCTGAAACAGTCCGACGGGAAGTAGTTTTCCACTCGGTACTTTTTTAAAGACCTGGTTCACGTCGGGAAGCGCTAAGGCAAACGCCGCCGGCTCGCCACGTACTTCGGCGATCAGGAGAAGTTCCGGATCGAGGATCATCTTCATATCCTTAGCCATGTGTCGAAATTCTTCGGGAGTCATCGGTACGAATCCCCAGTTTTTTTCCCACGCATCATTATAGATCTCGAGGATACGATCGACTTCTTTTTCATACTCGTTCATCCGAACGGGACGAAAAGTGACGCTTCCGGCTTCCTTTAATTTTTCGGCGTGAGCGAGGAGGCGGTCCGAAAACTTTCCCGTGCGTGAATCGATATTGTAACTCAGGAGGTCTTTCGACTTCGTGAGCCCCCATTTTTCGAGCAGCTTCCCGTAGTAAGGGGGATTATAGGTCGTCATCACGGTCGGTGAATCTTGGAAACCGTCGACGAGCAGGCCGCATTCATGGTTCGTCGAGGGATTCACCGGTCCCCTCAGGGTAGTCATACTCCGGCTCTTTCCCCATTTCGCGATCTCTCCGAGAAGGGCATCGGCTACGTCTTGATCATCGATCGACTCGAAGAATCCGAAGAATACCGTCTGCTCGGAATGAAATTTATTATGGGCATCGTCGATCACTCCGATCGCGCGCCCGACGAGACGGGTGCCATTAAACGCGAGCAGCGGCAGCATATAGGCGTGTTTGAAAAATGGGTTCTTATCAACGTCGAGCGAATCCTTTACGGCGATCTGCAACGGTGGAACCCAGAAAGGATCCTTCCCGTAGATGCTCCAAGGGAGTTCGATAAACTGCTTCCAGTCTTCCTTCTTCTCTACGCGGCGAACTTGAATCATGGTTCGGTACTACACCTTAAGCGAACATCGAGGAAGTAGGAGATGTCGACGGCTGAACTCCGCGTTTTCCAAAGTGCTGGGCGGCAACGACGTCCATCGCGGCTTTACGCTCCGGGTTACCGAGGATTCCGAAAGCCTTCCCGAGCTTCTCGAGAACCGTAAGGACGTAATCGAGATCGG
>JANXTV010000365.1 GCA_025352185.1 Oligoflexia bacterium | reverse complement strand
GAAACCGAGTCCGATCGCGGCTCCGACGATGCCGCGCTCATCGAGCGGGCTGTTCCAGGAGGTCTTAATTCCCTGGGTGACGGTGAACGCTCCCCCGAGGGGCGGTCCGACGTCTTCGCCGAATACGTTTTTCAATTCGAGATTTTCTTCTCCGTAGTGGAGGGCCATGCGGATGGCCTGTGCCATGTGTGCCATTAGAGGTATTTCCCTTTCTGACCGGCGAACGTGTGGTCATAAATCGTCGACGGGTCCGGCATGGGCTCTTCTTTAACTTTCTTCGCCATATCGAGCATCTCTTCGGTATAACGTGCGCGGACTTCGTCCATCGCTTTACGCGTAAGTACGCCGCCTTTTTCGAGCCGGGTTTCAAAAATCGTGAGCGAGTCGGCTTCTTCTTTTACGAGGTTAGCACCGGTCGCCGAAGAGTGGCCGTAGAGTCGGGAAACGCGGGCTTCGAGGAGGTAAGGTTTACGTTCTTTACGGACGTATTCCATAGCTTCTTGGAGTGCGAGGTAAGATTCTTCCGGGTCATTCCCGTTAATCACGCGGTTTTTTATTCCGAAGGCGGTCCCCCGGTCGGCCATGTGCTTTTCGCCGTGCTGGGTATTCGAAGGAGTCGAAATTCCGTATTCGTTGTTCGTGACGATCATGAGAATCGGAAGTTCCGATTTCGGGCGAGAGGACCAAACGAGGCACGATGCGAACTCGCCCTCGGCGGTTCCGGCGTCCCCGCCGTTTACGATCGTGATTGCGTCTCCGCCGTGCTGGCGCTGGGCGATCCCCGTTCCGATTGCGGTCGCATACTGGGTTTCGATCGTCGAGGTGATCGGAACGATGTTCCACTTACGAATCGAGGTGTGGTTCCCGAAGTTCCGTCCGCCCGAAAAAGGATCGGTGGCCGTATTCTTCATCTGGCGAATCATGTCGATCGGCTCCGCACCCATCGCGAGCACGATTCCGGAAGAACGATAATGGAGGTGGAGGAAATCGTAGTCGACGCCTTGGCCCTTCTTCACCTGCATACCGAGCGGGATATTAAACGCTTCCTCGCCCGGGCCGCCGATCCAGAAATAACCGTCGTTCTGCTTATACATCCGGATCAGCCGCTCCTCTAAGCAGCGGGCCCGCACCATCAGATCGTGGATTTTAATGAGCTGCTTCGTCGGCAGTACGAAAGCGCCCGAGGTCGCGCCGTTCTTCTTCGTCGACTCGGGGGTCGCCGTCATCAGGGTCTTCCCCTTCATGGCCGAAGGATTTAACTTCATTCCCTTCGGGGCCGACTTTTTAAAAGAAGACGAGGACGAGGATTTAGATACGCCTTTAGATGCCACTTTGCGATCTCCTGAAAGTTTTCGTAGAGATCGGATTTACCCGATGCGCTTAGGATTCACAAGCCATCGATCGCGGGAACAGGGCCCGAAATGGACGGGCGTTAACGCGGCGTGACGAGGCACCCAACCCGTCCGACTTCAGTCGGTCCGCACGTTCCGGATCTTCTGCTCCCAATCCGCCCAGGGCAAATCGCTCCGGATTTTACGGAGTTCGGCCTGACATTGATTCCAAACGGCGACGACATTCAGCCGCGCCTCGAGATCGAGCGAAGAAGGGTCATTTAACTGATTCGCGAAAAAGTACTGCAGGGCCGCCACGAGGCGAGCTTGAACGAAATTCGCTTTCGTCGAATCGACCGAGTCGTTAAACGCCGCTAGAAAAACCCGGATCCCGGCGAGCTGCGAACCGAGGGTGATCGAAGCATCGCTCGATCGCATTTTCGCCCGTACGGATCCGTCGGTCCCCTGGGCATCCCGCCCGACGACGAGCGCGCCGAGTTGGACGAGGGTTTCTACGTCTCCCATTACCGATTTTAGTTTCGGTTCCTGATCGAGGATCGGATCCACTTTCAGAATTTTTCGAAGTTTCGCCGCCGCCACGAGGAGCGAGGCGACTCCCCGGGTATCGATATCGACATCCGAGAGCGAATTAAACGAAGCGTGGTCCCGGAAAACGAGCGGTAGGCCGGTGGACTTGCTCCCTACATGCCCGATGGTCGGATTCAGAAGGTTCTGCGCGACGGCCGCCAGAACCCCGACGGCGATCATACGTCCCTCGGTCGGAAAGAGCATCGGTTTTTTCGCGTCCAGCAGGTCGGCAACTTTATCTTTCCCACCGAAGAATTTTGCGAAGGGCGTGCCGGGCTGGGTCGCCTTCAGAAATTCCGATACGGCGAGAAGCATGTAAGCGAGGTCGTCGTTCGTTTGGTAAGCATCCGCCTGATCGGAAATAACGCCCACGCCGTTTTCATCAATCTCAAACCGAGTCGGGAAGAGACGAATCGGAGTCGGATTTTTTTCATCGGTCGGATTATACGCGGCCCAGTCCCAGGAACTCATCGAAACGCCAAATCCTACGGACTGCGCGCCCCAACCTCCGAACGGAACTTCTTTAAATTTAGGGGGGTTCATTTTCTCGCCCATCTGGGCAATCGGCATTTCCCGTTTCTTCGCATCCCAATCCGCGGTGATTCCGCCCGTGAGAAATAACCACCGATTCACTACGGCGTAAAAAAGTCCCGCGGCGAGCGAACGATCGCGCGCTATCGGCGACGCAATCAGCACCCGAGCCGCAAAGAGATCGGCGAGCAGTCCCTGTGCGAATGCCTTCAACGTAATTTTACGGCGGCCACTCTGCATTTCGACGGCGGTACCGGCTTCGATCACGGATCCATGACTTCCCCAGATCGGGTGAAGCGAAGTACAGCCACTCTCGGCTTTAGTACCGAAGGGGTGCAGGATGAAATCGAGTCCGAATTTCACGGGAGCCGCCGCCTTTTCGCAAGCGTTAAACTTTTCGTTCACCAGAGTGGAGAAATTACCCAGGGTTGAATTAATCTTCGTGAGGAACCCTTTCCGGAACTCATCCGGGAATTTATCTTTTGCCTGTTCCCGAACGAGGGCCTTCGTCTCGGGAGTTTTCGCCGCCTTAACGAGCTCTTCTTTCATCGCGTGATAGAGGCGCTTCCGGTAGGTACACGCCGAAATGACGTTCGCAAAATCGATCTTCAGCATGATCAGGCCGACGGTCGATGATTTTTCCGCAGCATCGGTCGTATCGAGTTCGCAGTCCGGACCGGCGCCCTTCAGGGCGCGTTTCGCCATGCGCGGACTAATCTTACTGAGCTTCTCTTTCATGGCGTCCGGAATTTTTTTATCCCGGACCATTCCGAGGACGCCGTCGAAAAGCAGATCGAGCGGAATGTGATCCAGAAAATCGTTCAACGCTGAAGTATAGAGGGCGGGATAAATTTCGCCGATCTGGGCATTAATGAGAAAACGCGGATAGGGTGCGTCCGCGAGGGGAAGGTAAGCGTCTCCCCGGTCGATGCGGTACGATTCGACGAGACTCCGAACCGTGTCGATCGAAGCCGTTTTAGAGCCGGTTTCGGCTAAGGTGACGAGAATCGTGCGCGCATCTTCGGGAGAGGTCGATGCCATCGACTGAGAAAGAAGAGTCGGAATAAGAATGGAAATTGCCGCGAATCGACCGAGAAAAGAGCCATAAACCCCGCCACGCGATTTTCCGAAAGTTTCTAACTTCAACATTTCAGTCACCCCAAATTAGTGTTTTCCGACCGTCCGGGTTCTATCACGAGGGTGCGGACGATTCTAAGAAAAAAGACGCAGCGCGTTAAATACTTCGTGCACCGAGTCACGCACCGTGTTAGACACGGAAAACGAACTTTGGACGCGACCTCCTCGGGGTAGACGGGGAATAGCTAACTCATGATTATACTTGGGGATATATGCAGACGTCGTTCTTTAAAATTCTGGCTAAATCGCTCCCCGTTTTCATCGTCTTCTCGGCGATTGCTGAGGATGCGCGCACGCTCCCGAAGGGGATTTCCCGTGCCTCTTTTCTGTACGCAAAAACAAACGGAATCACCCAAAAGTTTAACGACCAAGGAAACGTCGAGAGCATTACGAAACCGTATAACTTAAACCTGGATGCCGAGACGATCGCGAAGATCAGTCCTCAGTTTAAGAGCCTCGTGAGCCTTCTGAACGACACCGGACTCCATTACGATGCGAACGCGAGCGGGACCGCCTCGGGCGGGGTCACCGCGACCGACGCTTCGAAACCCCTCCTGGGGGATGCCCTAACGAAGGGGTTCCTCGGGGTCGACGTCGAAGCGACCCAAGCCCAGAGCGTTTTCCAATACATGCACGGAGTGACCGACCGTCTTTCCATCGGATTCATGGTGCCGATTGTTTCGACCCGAGTCCGGGCCAGTGCCCAAATTAATAAAGTGAATAACACTGTCGCCGACTATACGAAGGCTCTCCAAGGGCTGGATCCGAATGCGTTCGCGTCCGCGATTAACGGACTCCAGTTTTTAGATAACGCGAATATCGAAAACCTTCAGACGCTGGCGCTGGAAAATAACGGGTACCAACGGTTCGGCAGTACGGATACGACGGGCGTTGGCGACGTGAACTTCGGCGGACGTTATAACTACCTGAAGACTCCGAAGGAAACCTGGATCAACTCGATCCAGCTCGGTTTCTCCGCTCCCACGGGAAAAACTCACGCGCCGGCCGCCATCACCGAAATCGATAACGGATCCGGAGTCTGGGATATCGCCGCCTCCCACATCACGAACTATAATCCGGGCGGGGCCCACACCCCGTGGACGATCTCTAACGGAATTCACTATACTTACCGTTTACCCGGTAAAAAGATTATGCGCGTTCGCAGCGACGCTTCTGATTTCCTACCGAATGCTTCGACCGAAGAAGAAATCCAGCTCCACTATGCGAGTAAGGTTTGGACGAATCTCGCGGCGAAATACAGCTTAAATAACGTGATGTCTTTTGAATCCAGCTACGAGGTTTATTGGAAGGGTCGGGATAATTACCAAGGCTCACGTCCTAAGGATTATGGTTACCTCAGCGACGAAACCGAACTATACCTCGAGACTTTAAACGTGAACTGGAGCATCTCGATGCTCGACGCATTCTCTTCCCACCAGTTCCCTCTCCCGATGGATTTCTCGGTAAATTACTACCGCCCCATGACCGGGCGAAACGCTGCTTTGGCGCCGTATTTTACCTTCGAAGCAGCGATGTACTTCTGACAAG
>JANXTV010000248.1 GCA_025352185.1 Oligoflexia bacterium | reverse complement strand
CTTATTCGCCTTCAGGGCCTTCTCGACCATATAGACGAGGTTATCGGCCTTAATCGGTTTCTCGAGGTAGTTATAGGCGCCTTCCTTAGTCGCTTCGACCGCGTCGCGAATATTCGCGAAAGCCGTAAGGATCAGCACGATGATCGACGGATCGTACGTCTTAATCTCCTTCAGGGCTTCGAGGCCCGAGAGGCGAGGCATGTTCACGTCGAGGAGGACGAGGTCGTACTTCCCGGCGCGCACTCGGTTTACGGCTTCTTCGCCGTCCGACGCTTGGTCTACGAGGAAATGGTTTTCCGACAGGGCCGAAGCCACCGTCAGGCGCAGATCACTATCATCATCAACTACGAGTACTCGATACATCGTTCGCTCCTTGGTTAGAAAGGTTAACATTCGCATCCACCCGGAGGCCGGGCTGGACAACATCTTCAGATTTTAAATCGGTCGGGAGGATAATGCGGAACTCGCTCCCTTTACCGTGAACGCTCGAAACTTCTACGCGACCCCGGTGGGCTTCGACGAAAAATTTCGTCAGGTAGAGCCCGAGTCCGGTGCCGGCGTTTTTCGTCGTTTGGTCGTTTTTTGCGCGGTAGAAGCGAGTAAAGAGGCTGCCGAGTTCTTCCGTCGATAGGCCGATGCCCTGGTCGATTACCGAAATTTCGATCGTCGCGCCGAGGTCGCGCGTGCGAATGAGTACTTCACTCCCACGCGTACTGTACTTCATCGCATTATCGATGATGTTCGTGAGCACCTTCGTGATGAGGGAGACGTCCATTCGGATGGGAAAGAGCGGCTCGAGTTCGGTTTTAATCGCAATTTCCATCGTTTTCGACTGGGCGTCGAAACGCTCCACGATTTTCTCCAGCACCTGGTTCACGTCTTTCGATTCGAGCGTCAGCGAGACGCGGTTCGATTCGACTTTCGTGAGTTCGAGCACCGAAGTGATAAAATGGTTTAACTCCTCGGTGGAGTTCATGATGTGGCGGAGGTTTTCCTGTTCGTGCTCTTCGAGGCGGGCGGACGACCGGCGGAGAACCATTTCGGCGAGACCCTGAATACGGGCGACCGGAGTCTTTAGATCGTGGGTAACGAGGCGAAGGAAGTTCGTCTTCATTTCCTCAACCTGCATGAGGATTTCGTTCTTCTGCTGATAATCCCACCGCCGTTTATATTCCTGGATTAAGCGGTACGGGACGGCCAGGTAGTAGGAGAGAAAGATTCCGACCAGCGGCTGCGACTCACGGATCCAGAGGCCACGCACGGAGAAGAGGATTTGGCCGACAAGGAGGAATCCGAGGGCAAGGACGATCGTATTAAAGACTCCGTAGAGTGGGGTGTACGTGAACACGGACCAAATGACGAAAGCGGTCACGAGAAAGGTCGTCACCCAGTTTAACCAGTCAGGCGAGCGAACGACTCCGCGGTTCGTCATGATCGCGTCGAGAATGTTCGCGTGAACGATGAGCTTCGGATTCGCAAACGCGCGCTTCGAATAGGGAGTGAAAGTATAATCCTCGGAATCGGTACGGCTCATCGAACCGATCAGAACGGTCTTTCCTTCGATGCGGCTGCGGGGAATGTGGCCTTCGAGGATATCGATCATCGAAAAAACTTTATAGGCAGGCTTATTCTCCGCCCGCGGACCGAAGCCCGTGGTGCCGTGGTAGCGGAAAAAGAAATAGGAGGCTTCGATCGCCGGGTCGGCGAACTGACCCCGAATCGGGGATTCGAGTTCCCGGCCGGTGAGGCGATGCGCGAGTTCGAGGTGGAAGGTCGGTTTTCCGTAAAGGCTTAGCAGCGCGCGGCGGGTGATTTTATCTTCGCCGAATACGTTTCCATCTTTATGAATGACGGAGATCGCGTGCGGAACGGCGGAAAGCGGGAACGGGGGTACGACCTCGCCGTTAATGTCGAACGGAGTGCCGAGGATGAAAGGGATTCCCTGCATCTCGAGGCGGGATGCGACGCCGACGAATCGGGCGCCCCAGTTTCCTTTAACTTGGTCGGGGTAAGTTTGCGCGACCCGGTTCATGTCGACGAGGTAACCAATCGACCGGGGGTGCATCTGCTCGAGGAGTTCGAGGAGTCGCACGTGGTGTTCAAGCGGTAACGGGGAAAGTTCGTCGAGCTTCGTAAGCGAAGTGTCGTCGATCGCAATGAGGACGATTTCGTTCGAAGGTGTCGGCTGACTCCCGAGGCGCATGCGGAAATCGTAGAGCGAAGATTCAACCCAGTTAAACTCGAGGTTCATGAGGAACGCCGTCAGCAGAGCCGCGCCCACACCGATCACCAGTGCGCGCTCGTTCTTTTCGAGGAGTTTTTTTAGGTCAAAACGTCGCATTCGGTTCCTGCTCCAGAAAATGATGCACCATACTTACACGGCGCCGCATCCACACCAGCTGCGAGTTATACTAGATGGGGACATAATGCACCAGACTTAACTGCTTGAAAGCGCGGTTTATTTTCATAAGTGACGGAAGAATGGGGGTTCCGTCTCTTCGCGTGATGAATTCCCGCGAATAATGCTGCATACAGGTAAATATAGTTCAGAACCCTTTAGAATGTCCGAAGGCCGGGTTCGGAGGCGGGTTCGTCGGGCCCCCGGATTAGGAATGCAGCCGACCCCCGTCCTGCGCTATAAGCGGCGGTATGCAGGAATTCCTCACCACCGAACCGAGTGTCTCGGCGATCGCACCGGCGATCCTGAACGTCTCGTTTTACCGTTTCGTGACGCTCGCGGATCCGGAAGCGATGCAGGCGCGGCTGAAAGCTCGCGCGGTCGAGGCCGGTCTGAAGGGTTCGATCCTCCTCAGTTACGAGGGCATTAACGGTTTTCTCGCCGGTCCCGAGTCTGCGCTTCGTCCTTACCTCGCCTGGCTCTTTTCGGAGTATCCGGAATTCCGAGGGATCGAACCGAAGGAGTCGCGGTCGACCCGAGTGCCGTTTAGCCGAATGCTCGTGAAGGTAAAAAAAGAAATCATTACGATGGGGCGTCCGGACATTCGCCCGTCGGAAAAAACGGGGCGCCGGATTTATCCGAAAGAACTGAAGGACTGGTACGACTCGAAAAAAGAATTCGTCATCGTCGATACCAGAAATGATTACGAAATCGCGCAGGGAACTTTTAAAAACGCGGTTCACTACGACATCGAGACCTTTAAAGAATTTCCGGAAAAACTCGAAAAAGAGGCGGAAGCGCTGAAGGATAAAACCGTCGTGATGTTCTGTACCGGCGGAATTCGGTGCGAAAAGGCGTCGGCACTCGCGGAAGATCTCGGGATTAAAAACGTATTCCAGCTCGAAGGCGGAATTCTAAAATATTTCGAAGAAGTCGGCGGCGCCCATTACCGCGGAGATTGTTTCGTTTTCGATCACCGGGCGAACGTCGATTCGGGCCTCGAAGGAGTGCGGGACCGGGGACTGAAGAAAAAG
>JANXTV010000306.1 GCA_025352185.1 Oligoflexia bacterium | reverse complement strand
CTCCCGGAATGTGAAAGTGTGGTCGTCGTGGCAGTGTCCAAGCACGACCGCATCAAATCCTTCGGTGGATTTCGCCTCCGAAAAGTCCCGAAATATTTTCCGGGTGCGTTCCATCCGACCTTCACTCCGCGGTCCGGGGTTTCGGGGATTTTTTAGTTGCGAGGCCCGGCTCGAACGCGTCCCGATCCAGTTCACGGCGCGTTCGGGCAGCGCGGACGCCGTAAGGCGAATAAACGGACTTCGAAAGAAAGTACGGAGCGCGAGGTATCCATAATCCTGGCGATCGACGAGATCGCCGTGCGCTACGTAAAGACGATGCAACGGAGTACGGATTTCGATTTCCGATTTTTCGAGGTGGATTCCCGGAATACTTCGCAGAGTCGACTCGAGGTGGAAATCATGATTTCCCTCGATATAGTAAATTTCGGCACCGACGTTAACCTTTTTCCGGAGGAGTTCAAAAAACGATCGGTACTGTTCGACGAGAGAGGGTTGGTACCCGACTAGGAAATCGAAAATATCTCCCGCGAGAACGAGGCGATCTCCACTCCCGATTTCAGATTCGATCATCGTGAGCAGCGCTCCGTAAAACGGATCGGTGGCATCCGTGATGTGAATATCGGAGATGAACACGACCTTCATGGAGGCAGGTTATCTGAGTTACAGCTTCTTATCGAGGAGTTTACCGCGCGGACCCGCGGCGGCCTCGCGGAGGCGAATAAATTCTTCGCCCGTAAACTGGCGAACGATGGCGCCCCGTCCGTCTTTTAACGTCACGCGAAGCCCGGGCCCCTGGCCTTCGACCGCGGCGTTTAGGCCATTCGCGAGGACGGCCGAATCGTGGGAAAAGGCTTCGACGGCTGAACCCACGACGCCTTCATCGAGCGAAGCGGAAAAGGGCTTTTCGTCTTCTTCTCTCGAATCTTTTTTCGGCTGCTCGTCGCGCGCGTGCTCGCGTTTAGGCGCGTCGCGGTCGATCGAGGTGAAAATAGGGGGAGCCGATATAATCTTCATGGGCGCGTAAGCCCTCCATGAATCTCTTCGGATCTTTATCCAGGAATCCTTAACGTCAAACGGCTGACGATCGATTCCCACGAACGAGATTAATATTCGCCCTTACTCTTTTTATCGGCGCTCCAGAGCTTATCGAGCCAGACGTAATCTCCGTCGTAAGCGAGCTTATCTTTTACCCGCCAAGCGAAATCTGGCGCGAGATCGGAATCTCGCATCCACGTGCCCCCGACGATCTTATCGTCTGCGGTGAGCTCCAGCCGGTAATGATAATTTTTATCTACGTTTGCGTATTCGTTATTGAACCCGAAATTGAGAAAAGTCGGCGTCGACTCGTCGGCGAAGGTAACCGTCGTTCGAACGTCCACTTCCTTCACGGCGCGAGGATCGACATCTTTTGAACGAGTCGCAAAAGTTGCGGAGGTAGTCGATCGATAGCTCACGACCGGATAGTTCCAAACTTCCTGGCGAAGGTCCGTATCGATTACGAAAGACTTCCCTTTCTGGAGCACTAAGTTTTGGAGAAGGAGATGGAGCGTCCCGGCGTTCAGCCCTAAGCGTTCTCCGTCTTTCGCATCGTCGCCGTTTCGGCCAACCCAGTCGTATACTTTACGATCAAAGCCATCTTCTCGGATTTTCTTGGCGTAGAAGTAAGACGCTAACCCCTTGAGTTCTCCCGATCCAAAAACAATCGAAACCTGTTTCGTCGTTTTATTCGATAGGGTGAGCGTAACGATTTGGCGGTAAGGAAGCGGCTCGACCAGTACGGCCGCGGCGTTAGCGAATCCGGCGCAAATCCCGTGATAGCTTTTCTGCTCGGGTACGCTACGAATCGCGGCATTTGCCCAGATAATTACTTCTTTCGAATTCTTATAAAAGTCCGAACGGCCTTTCACCGTGTGGCCGGCGACCACGTCCAGTTTTTCAATCGGCGATAAGGCATCGTAAATATCGTCTTCGGACATTTTTGCGAGTTCGTCGGCCGAATAAAAATAATCGTTATCGGTAGGGTCGACGTTAAACGTACTCCCGCCAAAGGTGCGATTATCACGGCGGTCCACGCCTTCCTTCATATTGGTGCTTGAGCGGTGGGCAACGCTGCCTTCGAACGTAGGCCACCAGTGTCCGCTCCACGGTTTGCGGGCGAGAGCATGGTCTTGGCCATTCTCTTTTACGAGCACGTAATCTTTCGGAGTGAGGTGCGCGAGCATCGTGGGCTGCTCGGAATCATCCCAGTGAACGTCGTCCATCTTATCACTCATCGGGTTCGCGAAAGTCGCGGCCGAAAGACTGATGGCGATACCGACGGTGAACCACTTTTGATCACTGTTCTTCATAAAACTCCTCTTTCACTCTCTATCTATAGAGTCTAATGACGCTTAGCATCCTTTGCAACGATAAAAATGAATTATTTCAAGCACTTAGAGTCGAACTTCTTTACAGCTGTCGAAAGCTTAGACACACTGGGGGCCATGAATTCCTCTCCCACCCCGGCCATCTCGGCTCTATCGCTGACGAAACGTTTCCGGCCCGAACTCCCGCCGGCGGTTGAAAATCTCAGTTTTGAAATTCTTCCGGGCGAGTCCGTCGCATTCCTCGGTCCGAACGGGGCGGGGAAGAGCACGACGATTAAACTCCTTTGCGGGATCCTCGTACCCGATCTGGGTTCGGCCGCTATCCTCGGTAAACCCGCCGGAACTCCGGATGCGAATCGGCATCTCGGCCTCGTCTTCGGCGCGCGGTCGCAGCTCTACTTTCATATGACCGTGCGGGAATGCCTCGAGCTCCAAGCCGAGACCTACTTCGTAAACCGCGAAACGGCGAAACTCCGTATCCCCAAACTCGCCGAAATATTCGGGGCCGGGCCGCTCCTCGGTCGACGCGTACGCGAACTGAGCCTGGGCGAACGCATGCGCTGTGAAATCGTGACGAGCCTCGTGCACCAACCGAAAGTCATTCTCCTCGACGAACCGACGATCGGACTCGACGTCATCGCAAAACTGGGTCTGCGCGAGAGCCTGCGCACGTGGCGAAAAGAGGAGAACACCACTCTCCTGCTCACTTCCCATGACCTCACCGACGTCGAAGCGCTGTGTGACCGCTGCATCCTGGTGAACCACGGAAAAAAAGCATTCGACGGAAAACTATCCGAAGCGCGCCGGGCCTTCGGTGACCGACGGAAAATCCACCTGACCCTATCCGAGCCGTGTCCCGCCGAACTCTCCTTACCCATGAACATCGAGCGGAAGAATTCGGAGAGTGCGTATGAACTGAACCTCGAGTTCGACCCTAAACTTATTCCGCTCCCGGTGGTCTTTGACTGGATATCGACTCGGCTCGGAACTAAAATCGCCGATATCCAGATGGGTCAGACGGGTCTCGAAGAAGCGATCCGGAAACATTACGAACTCGGAGCACGCTAGGGCGATGGGAAATTTCTCCTACTACCTACGATTTGCTCGGTTTCGATTTAAAGAACCCTGGACCGACTTTCGTTCGAGCATTCCGGCCTATGTCCTCTTCGCATTCTTCGTCATTTTACTCACCGAGGTCTGGGAACGCTTTCAGTCGGGAACGAGTTCCTTTCGAAAATCAGAAGTCCTCCTCTACGTAGGCGTCACCGAAACGTTTTTTATGACCTTCCTTCGTCCGAAGAATATTCAGACCGGGATGGAAGATTTCGCGATCTACCTCGCTAAACCCCGCTCCTGGATCGGGCGGGAGTTTTTCGGAAATCTCGGAGCGACCTTCGGGACGCGTCTCTTTTATCTGGCGACGCTGGCCGTACTCATCCCGGTTCTATCCCTCGTGACCGGTCCCTTTACGACGAACCTCGGCGGATTCTTCGCCCGCGTGACTTTCTTATTATTCTTTCTCGCGGTCCCCCAAGCGCTCATTACCGTGCTTTTTAGTTCCTTTAAACTTTCGTTCCCGCAGACGGATTACTTTATTCTCCCTTTCGGAAAACTGTTCCTTTCGTTCGGGGGAGTTTTCGCACCCCTCAGTGACTTCGGAGAGCCGCTTAAATCGATCTTTCTTAAACTCCCGGGCTCGGACCTCTTTTTTCAAGCTGCCCATTTCGCGGTGAAGGGTACCCCCTACGGAATGTCTTTCGAAGAGTGGTTCCTAAGGGTTTGCGTGATTGACCTCATCTTAGCGGTTTTCGTCCTACTCGCATTTCGGATGGGAAAGCGGCGGTTCCAAGCATGGGGCGGATAAACGCGAGGTCACCGGACCATAGGAATAGCCCATCTATTTCCCTGCGCATATGGTTCCTCTCCGCGCGGGCACACTTCGGTGCTCACTGGTCGAGCCCGTCGCATTTCTGGAGCGGTTTTCTCGGCATGTTCGTGAATAATTGCATCGCCCTCGGGACGATCTGGGCGATGCTCTTCGCCGGAAGACCCGAGCTCACCGAACAGAGTCACGCTTACGCGTGTACCGCGCTCGTGAATATGGCCGGATGGGGAGTGATTCATCTCTTTCTCGGCGGCTGGATCGATCTTGGAAACCAGATTGAATCCGGTTCCCTTGATTCTGCCCTGATGACTCCACGTTCGCCCCTCACCATGACTTCACTCACCCAGTCCTACTTACCGGCGTGGGGAGATTTAATCATGGGAGTCGTTGGACTGGGCGCCCTCGCGTTCTTACGCTACGGACTTATTTTCCTTCTCCACTCCGTGCTGATGATCGCCCTCGCCGCGCTCGCGTTCGGGGGAATCTTTCTCGCCATCGGAAGTCTCGCCTTTTGGGCCAGACGGAATGATCGGCTATCGAATACGCTCGTGATGATGATTCTCAGTTTTAATAGTTACCCGATCTTCGATTCGATCGGAGACCCATTAAAATGGATGATTCTCCTCGCACCGCTTACGGCCGTGGGAGTGATCCCTTCGCGGTTTCTACTCCATCCGACGTGGAGTTCGCTCGGGGCCGAAATCGTCGCGGCGAGCGGGATGGCGTGGTTCGGGGTCTTTCTTTTTAAACGAGGATTACGCCGATACCAGAGTACGCCGGCATTTTCCGGGGCGCGCGGCTAATTCATTTTCGCGGACGCGCAGACGACTAACGTCCGCCGCGACGGAACGGGCGATCGAAATCATGGAGGCGTTCGCAGTCCCCTTGGGAGTTTCGCTCTTCACCCGTCAGGCATTCGTGAGGTTTTTCTTTTTTCTCTT
>JANXTV010000299.1 GCA_025352185.1 Oligoflexia bacterium | reverse complement strand
AACGAACCATAGCTATTTCGATAGTGTGTGCTGTGTGGCTTTGCTTTCGTTTGATTGGTCACTTCTCTGGGGGAAAGCAGGCCAGTTTTGAAAATAATTGCGTTGTTTCGGGATCCGAGTTCAGTACAGATCTCCAAATCCTCATTGGTGCATGCAGATACCTATCGTCACTAATTCCCGCGTCGACAGAATATTCTCCGAAGGCCATTTCAATTGATGGAAACTTCATAGTGAACGAAGACGAACATCGTCTTTACAAAGTTAGTACAGAGCGATTCCTAGGAAAACTTAACGGCGGAGTAACAATCTACGGCCTGAACGACCATTCCACTCGAATGGTCAATTTTCGAGACGGGAAAGCTCATGGGACTTACATCGCGAGTTATGAAAGTGGTGAACGGACTTTGGGCAAATTTACTGACGGCCAACAAATTGGACCATGGTCCTATATTGACCGAGAAGGGACTCTCATAGAGCAGAAAATAATTAAGTTAAAATCCAAATTTCATTTCGCTTCAGTGGTGTGGCTTAAGTAGAAAGGTCCTCAAGTCAATAAATGACAGGAAAAAGCCTATAATCTAACTTCAACACCGTACAATGGGACCACTAAGATGAAGGAGAAATGGCTGAATGTTGGGGATTTGAAGGAAGAAGCATAGCGACGTAGCCTCGGGTTGGTACCACCAACAATCGCCCCTGGCAGGGCGGAGGAAACGTCGCTATGCATCCCAAACTGATTACCCGATCCACGTCCAATTCCCAAGTCTCGTCCGAAAATTCCATTACCTTACTCGATGAAATCGCGCGTGAGGGCGCTCGGAGAATGCTTGTCGAAGCGCTTCACTTCGAGTCGAAAGCGTACATCGTGAAGTTCCGAAGAGAACGCGACGATGAAGGTCGCGCTCTAGTCACTGGAAACGGGAAAGCTCGCGAGAGAAGTGTCACCCTTGGATGCGGGACGATTCGCGTCCGGGCACCTCGCGTGCGCGACGAGCGCGAAGGCGAACAGTTCACGAGCGAGATTCTGCCGCCGTACATGCGAAAGTCCGCGAAGGTCGAAAACCTTTTGCCGATTCTCTATCTGAAAGGTCTCTCGACCGGAGACTTCCAGTCGGCCTTAGTCGGGTTGCTCGGCGAGGACACGACCGCGGGTCTTTCTCCATCGGCGATCGTGGCGCTGAAGAAATCGTGGGAGCGGGAATACGCGGAGTGGAAACTCCGGCCGATCACGGAAAGATTTGCGTACGTCTACGCCGACGGAATTCACGTCTCCGTTCGCTTAGGTGAAGACCGAAAGCTTTGCCTCCTCGTTCTCATCGGAGTGGCCGAAAGCGGTGAGAAACGGCTTCTGGCGTGCGAAGCGGGCTACCGCGAGAGCCGCGACTCGTGGGCGGCGCTGCTATCCGATCTCGTAAAGCGCGGGCTCTCTGCGCCGGTGCTTGCCATCGGTGACGGCGCGCTCGGATTCTGGTCAGCACTCCGGACGACTGACGGCTTTCAATCGACGCGCGAACAGAGATGCTGGGTCCACAAGATCGCAAACGTTCTGAATGACCTTCCGAAGCGGATCCAACCAGTCGCGAAAAGTCGGCTCCACGAGATCATGAAATCAGTTACGCTTTCGGATGCGGTGATCGCCAAGAAACGGTTCGCCAAAGAGTTTCACGAGAAGTTTCCGAAGGCAGTCGAGAAGTTAGAAAAAGACTGGCCGGAACTCATCACGTTCTTCTCGCTACCAGCGGTCCACTGGACCCACATCCGAACGACGAACGCGATCGAGAGTACGTTCGCTACCGTCCGACTTCGAACGAACGTTACGAAAGGAGCGGGCTCTCCACTTGCCGCTTCGATGATGGCCTTCAAACTCCTTCAGGACGCCGAGAGAACGTGGAACCGAGTGCGCGGATTTGAAGAAGTCAAAAATGTCTTGAACGGATTTGCATACAAAGATGGCGTCGTGATAGCTGACACTTCATCAACAAACCGGTCTCAGCCGGAGGATCCTGCCGCCTAGGCTGCTCTCGTACGATCCACAACTTTCAGTAATTTCTCAGTGGTCGCAGTCTTTGCCGCAAAAATAGGCGCTAGACTGGCCCTTACTCCTCGAGGTCGGTGTCGTGCTCACTCCCGAACTAAAGATCAACTAATTCGAGACTTCCCGCGCAGTCATACAGTCCGAATGCTACGCATCTCTAAACTTCGGAAAGCCTCCGACGGGACCAGGGCATCTCGTCTTCACCGCGGAAGTAGCGATAAGAAAGTCCTCATCTTTCTCGGCAGATTTCTCCTTTATAAATCATGAGAAGATTGAACAATACGGAGTTTAGTCCGTGTCGGTACTATATTTCCGGAAATGACTTCATCTGAAAAAAAATAGAAATCGTCGGCATCCATTATTGATATCCGCATAATAAAACCCATCTAATAAAAAGTGTGTATAACTTCTTTAACAAAGGGGAGTTATGCGGCCATCGGTTACGTCCAAGGAGTTGGAAAAGCGCCGCCTTCGTGCGGTGGAAGCAGTGCTGAAGGATAAGTTGACGGTGGCGGCCGTCGCGAAGCGCTTCAAAGTTAATCTTCGCACCCTTTATCTCTGGCTCGCCCGTTATCGGGAGAACGGCGACCAAGGGATAACCGCACGCCCAGCTCCCGGGGCTCCGAAGAAACTTCAGATGAAGGATCTGAAGCGGCTTGAGAAGAAAATCCTCAAAGGTGCGAAGGCGGCTGGGTTCCCAAACGACCTATGGACCTGTGCTCTCATCCGGGACTTGATCAAGAAGGAGTTTGGGGTCGATTATCACTTTAATCACGTCGGTAAGCTGCTTTCCCGAATGGGTTGGAGCCCGCAGCGCCCGACAAAACAGGCGATCGAACGCGATGACCGCCGTATTCGGGAGTGGGTTAAAATCGAAATGCCGAAGATCACAAAAAAGCCCAAAAGCTGAAGGCAATTATCGTATTTGCCGACGAATCGGCCCTCCAGCTCACGCCCGTCGTAAAGAGAACCTGGGCGCCGAGAGGGAAAACTCCGATTCTAAAGACCAAGACCCGCTCTCATAAGAAGATCTCGGCTATGGGAGCGATCGCAACCACCGTGTCGGGCCGAAACATTAAACTTCTTTTCCGTCTTCACCCCGGAAAAAATATCGGCGCCGTTGAATGCATCGCCTTCCTGGAACAGTTGAAACTGAACTACCCAAAACGACACGTCTTCGTCATCTGGAACGGGCTTCGCGCCCACTGGGGTAAAAAGGTAGGTCGGTGGATCGAGAAAAATCCTCAAATCCAACGCTTCCAAGTCCCGCCTTACGCCCCTGAGCTGAATCCGATCGAATACGCATGGGGAAACATCAAGTTTCATAGACTTGGAAACCTGGCGCCGGA
>JANXTV010000295.1 GCA_025352185.1 Oligoflexia bacterium | reverse complement strand
CTCGTTTTTAACGCCCGGGAAATAGGTCGCGTACTTCTTTGCGTCCCAGTGCTGCGGGTTTTCGCGGTTATAGTTGCGGTACATGAGCCCGGTGGCGTCGTCTTTTAACTCCCGATCACCTGAGGCAAACCCGGAAATCGTCCGTCCGTTTTCCTTCGTGTCGGTCGGAAGGAAATCTTTCAGGTCGGCGGGAGGATTCGTAAAGAACTCGGCAAAATTAACGTCGACGATTTCTCCGTTTACCACGGCGCTCGCAATCCCTTTTCCACCGATGAGGTCCTCGATATTTGCGAAGCTCGCATTAATCGTGCGACTGAAAGGAACGAATGCGCGAGGATCCATGAACGGGATATTCTTCGCATCCGACTTCACTTCTTCTTTCTGAACGAGAGTCCACGAAGCGCGGGCGCACCGCAGACTCGTCTTAAACCACCCGTAAGCTTTATTCGTGAGCGTCGCTCCGCCCGGAAGGAGCGTGAAGAGCTTTTCGTTGCTCTTAATTTCCTTCGTGCGCTGTTTCGCCGTCATATTATCGGGGCGAGCGAACGAGGTATTAAATCCGTAGACGGTCCAATAACCCTGCGTCGCTTTAAAAAGATCGCTCCAGTCGTAGGCGAGCGAATTATAAATCGAGCTGATATTCGCCGATAGAACCGAAAGGTACGCATACTTTTCGGCATTTCCGACGAGCTGGAAGCGATCGTGATCCGAGGTGAATTTCGCTTCTTTCCAAAAAATCTGGTTATCCAGATAGAAAGGCGTAGTGGCATCGACCGCGTTAATGCGGTTTAGAAGCGCGATCTGGTTCGGGAGAACCTGCGCCGCAATAAACAGGTTCAGATCGTTTTCGTCCGAAATCTGTGGCCCCATCCCGGCGTAAGGTCTCGAAATATAATCGAAGCCGGCGTGCCACTGTTCGCTTGGATAGAGGTTATTTACGCCCGCATTTAAGGAACGGAGATAAGAAATGACCATCCCGTGAATGAATGGAGTGTGCTGACGCTCAGCTACCGGACGGAGTCGATAAAGAATACCGCGGTAAGGCTTTAGGGCGACGAGCTGGGCCGCGACTATTTTTGCAGGAGTCGAAAACTGACTTTTCGGGTCTTTCGAAGTTAACTTCGCTTCGACTTTAGTAATGAGCGCCGCGAGGTCATTCCCGTTTTTTACTCCCGATGGTTCGTTCGGATCGGAAGGTGTGTAGCCGGGGAAAGGGTTTAAGAAAGTCGGAGCGGGCTTCGCGGTCGGGACAGGCCCCTTCGCGACTTCTTTTCCATTTGCCCAGTAGCGACCACCCTGAAGATCGGCCATTAGATTCTTATAGTCGTCCGGAATGACCGTCGCGTAATCAATGCGGTCAACCTGGGTTTGGGAAGGAGTGCGACCGCTCGCGGAGCTCTTCTTCGCGTATTCGATCACTTTTTCGTATTCACCTTCGGGAAGAATCGTAAAATTATCGTTCTCCGGAATTTTAGCGGCCACGAATGGTTTCGTGACGACTTTTTTCATCACTTTCACGGCCGCGTACGACGGCGTCGAGGCCATCAGCGTGGAGAGTGCGAAAAGGAGCGGGGTTACAGATTTCGAAAAGTGTGAATTCAGCATACGTTTCCCTTAGGTGTAAAAGATCCTCCCGTTTAGGCTAATGGGCACTGGGGCGAAAGTACACCTTGCAAATGAAAAACGACTATTTCCAACACCTGAATTATACCCTCGGGAACGAAGATTCCCGTCTCGAGTTTGACGTGCTGGGTGAAAACTGCCCCCACGTCGTTTCCGTTTGTGGGAGCGGCGGGCGAGTGATTCCGTTACTGGGAAAAAGCCCCCGTGAAATCACGGTAGTAGACGTCTCCCCCGTCCAACTCGCCCTTCTACGACTTCGCATCGCCACCCTCGGAGCCCTCACGACGGAAGAATACCTGACGTTTTGGGCATTCCCCATCCCCGCCGGTACCCATTTCTATTCCCGAACCGAAAGAAAACGGCGGTTCGAAACCCTCGACCTGGATACGGAAACCCGCGCCCTCCTCACTCCACTTTTTATACGTGCGGAGTGGAATTCACTCCTCCTCGAGGGCCGCTGGGAAAAGACGTTCTTCAAGCTCTCCCAGATCGTGCGGGGACTCCTCGGTTCGGAGTGGGTCGAGCGCTTCTTTCGAATCGAAGACGAAACTGAACAC
>JANXTV010000294.1 GCA_025352185.1 Oligoflexia bacterium | reverse complement strand
CAAACGGAAGTCGAGAGTGAACTCCGAGAGCGAGAGGAACTGATAGCCACCCTTCAGGCCGAGTTAAAGACCGAACGGGCTTTCGCGCGTAAACTCATTTCCGAGCAAGAGAGTGCGCTTCGAAATGCGAAAATCGAAGTTGGGCGGGTCACCCGTGAGTTCACTGATCTAGAACGTCGGTTCGCCGCAAATCACCTCGAATGGACCGTGGAGAAGGAAGCGCTCGTCGCCGCCGAAACTTCGGCAACTCACCGGGCAAACGCACTCGAGCTGAAGGCCATGGCTACCGAGCGAAGCTCCACCGAAAAAATCCAAGGGCTCGAATCAGAATGCCGAGCGCTTACCCTAGAACTTGAACACGTGATGGCGTCTGCGCGCGAGGAAAGGGACCAGCTAAAGGTTGACTCCGAAATCGAAAAGAAAAAGCTATCGGACGAGTTTACGAGGATCCTCTTTAGCGAGAAAGAGCGAGCGGAAGCCGCGGAAAAGCGTGCGGAAAAGTGGAGCGCGACCTGTAATGAGCTACGGGAGAACGCGGTGAATTCACCCCGCGCTGGCGAGTTTGTCGCGATGAAAGCGGAACTCCAGCGATTTCGAGATTTAAATGACCTGCTCGCGAAAGAACAGATTCAAGCGCGACGTGAGCGAACGGATTTCGTGGAAGAAATTTCGGAACTTCGTACAGTTATAGGAACGCTTGAGGAGAAGCTGGCATCGAATGCTCTCGCGGAATCCGCGGCAAAGGCTGAGATGCTACGGCTCGAAAACTTACGCCACCTCGAGGCGCTCGAATCTGCCGCCGCCTCGCGAAAGTCATCCTCTCCAGCCGCTTCGGTGAATAAATCGACACCGGTCGCGGCTCCCGAAACGGACCTCGCGCGGAAGTTACGCGAAAAGCGAGAGGACCTTCAATTAATGCAGGCTCGTCTACGATTAAAATCCGAGACTTAGGGCCCGGGTGACGGTAAGGCGACCGGGGGACAGCCCACGTCGACCTTTCCGAAGTTTGGATTATTCCTAAATTCAAAAATGAAATCGATGGAACTCTTTTTCGTTCCGAAATAAATCGGGACCGGAACCCTGACTTCGAGGGCCGAAAGTTTACCCGATACTAGCCTCCCCTCGAAATTCGGCGGAATCACCGGAGGTTTCGGCTCGACGAGCGCCGCCGGATAATCTTGATGGGCCCAGCCCGCTCGTACGGCTTGCCCCGATCCATCGGTGTACACGGGGTTCTCCGGAAAATGATATTCGTAGTGTTCGCCCGAAACGATTTTCGCCGCGGGGAGTTCGTGGTCGGTCGTCGGCACTTTTCCGAGCAGTTCACGGTAGCACGTTCGTTTCGCCGCGTCCCGTTCCGCGGTAAAAGTAAAAAGCGGGGTATCGGTCGGATTTTTTAGCCAAACGCGGTCGGTGATTTCGACGCCCGGAGGGACAGACTTTTCGAGGATCCAGCGCTTATAGAGCAGCCGGTGATTATCGGGCGTACATTTCGCGAATGCTACTTTGGGCGACACGAAAAGAAAGAATAGGACAAAAAGAAGGCGAATCATTTTTCGAGTCTTTCACACCCGACGCGGAAGTGCTAGCTGGGCGGCGCGGGTCCCGTGTCGTTTTTACTCGGAATCTTTCGCGCCCGCGTCGATCCAAGTTTTTATCGTCGGAATCAGTTTTGTAATGGCGGCTTTTTCGTCTTTCGTCGGATAGGGCGGCATCGGCGACCCTTGGGAGATCATCCGCGAGTAAAACGCGCTCTTTTCGGACGAATACGGAATGATGAATACTTTTCCACCCGCGTCCCCCCGGAGCATTTTTGCCGATCCTACGTCGTCGCAAATTCGGAACTGGAGGTCTCCCGAGCGATGACAGTTAATACAGCTCACATCGATTATCTTGCGCTGGATGTCCGCCCAGGCAGATTTCTTTTTTGCGAGTGCCCGGCAGCGGTCGGCGATATCGTCGGTCGACTCGCCCACCACTTTAGAAGAGAGGTTAATTTCGGCGCTCACCTTCGGAATGCCGTCACCCTCGGTAGGATCGTAGAATATTTTTAAGAGGGTACGATTCTTATCTTCGATAACGAATACCGAGCCGTCCTTCGCTAAGGTGAGGGAAACCGGGGCGCCCATGGGTTGGCCATCGTGGGCATCCCAGCCCGAGACGATATCGTAAGAATCGCCGAAGGGGACGCCGTCGGGTCGGGTGTCGAAGGCGATAATTCGGTGGCCCGCGGGGCGATATCCGTGGAGCGCCACCAGCAGTTTTTCTCGGTACCATTTCGGGAAGAGTGATCGGCGGTAGTGGACGATGCCGAGCGGAGCGGAGTGCGGCGGGAGGAGCAGTACCGGTTTCTCGCGGTTCACACAGCCTGCTCGAGTACGGTATTTCCGGAATTCCGGGCTCGTTAAATTATTATCGTAGCAGTAGGGCCATCCGTAATGTTTCCCCTCTGTGATGACGTTAATTTCTTCGTGCGGGAGGGTGTCGTCGCTGAGAGTGGAGTCCGCTCGATTAATAGAATCCCGGCCATTTTCGGCCTGTAGAATGAGTCCGTTTCTGGGGTAGGCGGTCATCGCGACTGAATTTCTAAGGCCCCGCGCAACCACCGACGTCGATATTACTTTCGGTGGCTTCATTCCCCAGTCGAAAACATATTTCTGGATCGCGCCATTCGGGTTCGGTCCGTCGGCCTCAGAACAGAGGACGGGTTTCGAGAGCGAAAGGTTCTTTAAGTAGTCTTCCTTTTCACAGTTATTGCTGTGAGAGCCGATGTTCAACCAGAGATTTTTCTTTCGATCAAAAACGATCGTCTTGAGGGAATGACGATAATCCTGCCCTTTCGGAGCGTGTCCCGGGAGTCCATCGATCACGATCTCGGTGGTCGCGACGGGATGCGCCCCCTCGAGTCCGGTTACATTTACGCGAAGAACTTGGGTAGCGGTCGCAACCCAAGCCCGCTTTTCTCCGTTCGGTTCGGGCCCTAATATAATCGAGTGGGGTAAATCAATTTTCTCAAGAAGTTTTATTTTTTCGAATTGGCTCTCGCCGGCGGCGGGTCGGACGAGCCAGAGGATGCCGGTGTACGGTTCCCAACTTCCCATATCGGTGACTAAAAACTGATTCGGGAAATTCTTCGGATCAAACTCCAGCACTCCTCGCGGCATGCGAAAGCCCGTCGCCACCTGTCCGACGCAGATACCGGGTGGCGTCTTTAAATGAGCGAGGCGAGGGTACCCTCCGCAGAGGCCTTGGGTCGTGTAACCATTTCGGGCCGTCGACTGTAACTCTGCCGTATTCTCCGCGGAATCATCGGAAGGATTTCGACTCACGTTCCGCGGCGCCGCGCAGTTCGAGAGGAAGAGCGTTCCGAAAATCACGATGATCCTCAGAAACCGAATTCGAGTTTTTGCGAAATTTGCGTTCATTTTGAGATTAGGTTCCCCTCAAGCGAGTTGCAGTTTAGGACTTCAGTTCCGGCAGGTTGCAAAGCTCCCGCTCGGTTTCCCCAAACGCTTTCACGAGTTCCCCGATTCGGACGGTCAGTTTCGGAAGGGGTAAGGAGTGGCCCTCTCGTTCAGTGGACGCACAGAGAGACCCGTACTTTTCCGCGCCGATGCCAAATGCACTCGATTTCATCGCGTGCGAAATCTGTAGGATCGATTTGCGATCCTCCGTTTCGAGGGCGAGCCCCAGACGCTTCACCTGCTCTGTATTATAGGCAATAAACGTTTTCAGGAGTCGTGCTAAAAAATCTGGATCATCGGCGGAGGCGAGCTCTCGCAGTCCATCTAGTGTCTCGGCAGAAAGTAAGGGAGGGGAAGCAGTCACTCCTTCCCAGTTTGCCGGTTCTTTCGGTTGATTTCCAGGGTTTGGTTCAGTCATATTCAGGGGGTATGGCGTTAACCGGTAAGACCGTATTAGTCGTAGACGATGCACCCGACACCCGGCTCATTCTGCGTAAAATTCTAGAGAACTCGGGCCTCATCGTGACTGAAGTGGGTACGATCTCGGATGCCCTCGACGCCGTCAAATCTTGGACGCCCCATTTAATCCTCCTCGACTTGTCCCTCGGTGATGAGTCGGGATTCGAGATCCTGTCGGCGCGTAAGCACGACCCGGCTCTGCAAAACGTCCCGGTAATCGTCGTGAGTGGTTCGAATGACCGGGAGACCGTTTCGAGGGCCATAGTCGCGGGAGCGGCCGAATATCTGATTAAACCGTTCGTAGCTTCCCGCTTAAACCAAAAAATTCGGAAGGTCCTTCGGGATCAAGACTTTTTACGTCGACGATTTACTCCCGATTCGATGCCGAAGTTATCCGTCGAGGTCGAAGCGAAGGTGACGCAGCTTTTTGAGTCGAGTCTTCATCTCGAGGCTCAGGTGAAAACGGTGGGCGATCGTGAAGTCGGCCTCACGTCGCCCGAGTTTTCAAAGCTCGGGATTGAGTCGTCCGTCTTCATGACCGGAAGTAGTGGTTCGAAGAGCCTTTCGAGTGGCTTCTACCTCACGACGGTGAAAGTTCTGGGTCTGCGTGAGCCGATCACCCGGAAAATGAAAAGTTCCGGGAAGGGAAACGAGTGAGCACCCTCTTCACGGTCTTTTCCCTCGATGACGATCCCGTCTTTAACGAAATACTCGCGGCGGTATTAAAAAAATTCGGCGTCTCCGCCCAGTGTTTTTCGAAAGTGGCGACTTTTCGAACGCGGCTCCGGGCTTCGTTACCAAACTTAATTCTGATCGATTTAAATCTGGAGGACGGGATCCAGAGTTACGATTTAATCCAAGAAATTAGAAAGCAGTACGGGACCGTCACTCCGATTCTCGTCGTTTCGGGGGAGTCCGAGCCGAAACTCATCGCGCACGCCATCGAATGCGGCGCGAACGATTATATACTAAAGCCTTTAAATCGTGAGTTATTCGCATCGAAACTTCTGACCTATATCGAGAGTGTAGAACTCCTGGACGTGAAGATGGGTTTTCCCGCCGCCGCCGCCGGCGGAATGAAGGCGACCCTCTCGCTCGGGGCCCAAGTCCTCGAAGTCGACGAACTCGGAATTCGCCTCGTTTCTCCGCACCTCCTCGCAAAAAATTCAATGGTGACCTTAAAGAGCGATCTATTTTTTTCGTGGGCGGGGAAACCGCGCACGATTTTCACGCTCGTCACCGATACCTGGATCGAGGGAAATGACGGGTTTTTCGGCGCTTATTGCGAGTTCGATCCGACGGATGAGGAGTTGGGCGTACAGGTCCGGACTTGGCTCAGTCAGAAAACGTAGACTTGGTAC
>JANXTV010000286.1 GCA_025352185.1 Oligoflexia bacterium | reverse complement strand
GTTAAAGTATGGTGGTAAGACGAAAACGCACGGAGAACCGCCAAACTTTCGTTTATCGATCCGACAGTTTTCGTAGTCGCGATCGTACCTGAAGCGCTTAAGTTAGCTTCGGCGAGAACTTGCATGCACGCGTCGATCGGCTTTGTCGTACCGGCGATCACGGAAGTGCGGAGAGGATGGGTATTTGGAAGGTGAAGTTGAGTCAAGTGCGAGTAGCAGCGGTTAAAAATTTCCAGAGGTGATAGAACTCGTTGCGAAATGGTGAGGTCGACAGCATGCACGGGGGTTACGAAAATCCCCGAAAGAATGGTGACAATGCCAGATATTAATCTCAGACCGAATGGATATTTTCTCATGGAATCTGCCAATCTGGGGCGTAGCAAAGAGTCAGGAGCGTGAATCTCCAGGACTCGAGTGCCGTGGTCCCAAAATTTGCGACGGCGAGTAGGTCTGCCGAAATGGCAGTACTCATCGGCCGTCCCTGGTAAAAGAGATCGTAGGTTTTCTGGATTGAGGCCGCGTTCATCGCCGGAATCGTTGCCGTCGTGACCGAATTACCCAGGGCTAAGGTCGCCGCGTTTAACACGGCCGCATCCGCGTTCAGAATGAGGTTACAAGCCCGAGTGATGAGCGCTCCCCGGGCCGAATTCACCATCGGAATGGCTTGAACTTGCGCACTCGCGTTCGATGCGCAATCGGACCCAATCGAAAGGGTTCCGTAGTTGATGACTCCGATATCGGAATAACCGTTACACGGCCCTCCCAGTACTTCGTAGTTTGCGGGAGCGGAGATGAGTGTCGTGACCGGCGCCATCGCGGAGGCACCAAAAATATCCTGGAGAGTCGAGGCAATGTAGAGCCGATTCCCAATCCGCATACGTTCGTCGCTCGCAACGAGTAGGGTGGTACCCGCTATAACCGTTGGCGAAGGCGATGGCGTCGGACTCGGGGTCACGGTTCCGTTCGGAGCTCCTCGCGCAATCCAGTTCATGATCGCGAGCGACTGAACCGAGGTAATCGTACTTCCCGGAGGCATCGGGCTCAGGGCTCCGGCCGCCGTCCGAATAAATAATGGGCTCGTTAGTGGGCTCCCCGCGACGACAGTCACCTTAAGATTTGTGTAGGTCGTATAATCAGAGGCTCCGGGAAAAAATCCAGTCGTATGACAGCCGGCGCATCGCGGGACCATTAAATTCGTCTGAATAAAGTCGTAGTTCGCATTCGTATCCGCAAAATCGGCAACTCCGAATGTGAGAGCGGTCGTAATGGAGCCTCCGCTATTTATTCCCGTAACGGTAACCACGGCCGGAAGAAGGGCCGTGGTAGGCGTTCCGGAAATCACGCCGGTCGTGGAATTAAGTAAAAGTCCCGCCGGTAGCGCCGGGGAGACGGAATAGCTGATGATGGCACCACCCGCGGACGTCGGAGTATTCGACGTGATTGCGGTTCCCTTGGTATAGACCGTCTTCGGTACGCCATAAGTTAGCGCCGTCGGGGCTAAGTCATTCACGGTAAAGTTTAAGGTCGCGGTTGCGGATCCACCGGCGTTCGTGGCGGTGATCAGGACGGGAGTCATCACCTGGACCGCCGTCGGAGTACCCGAAATCACCCCGGTCAGAACATTAATCGTAAGGCCGGCCGGTAGGGACGCGGCGGCGTAACTCGTCGGAGTTCCGCCCATTGTCGTCGGCGAAAGCGCAGTAACCGTCGTGCCTTTCACGTAAATGAATGACGCTGAGGAATAAGTGAGAGTGGCCGGGGCGACTACATTTGTGAGTACGGTAATCGTGAGGGTGGTGGTCACGGAACCCGCAGAATTCGTTGCTTTCACGGTATAGACAGTGGCTGTCGAGACCGCGGTCGGCGTACCGGAAAGTACACCAGAAGTAAGGTTAAACGTTAGCCCCGTGGGAAGGGCCGGAGTGATCGAATACGAAGTTGCGATTCCGCCCGTCGTCGTCGGACTGTTTGCCGAAACTGCCGTGGCAACTTTATAGGAGGCAGGGTTTAAGGAGTAGCTCAGGGTAGCCGGGGCTAACTCGATTACGGAAAGCGTGAGCGTCGTGGTCGCCGAGCCCGCCGAGTTCGTCGCCGTGACGGTGTAGGCGGTCGCGGCCGAAAGCGTAGTCGGAGTCCCGGTAATCACTCCGGTCGTCGTATTTAGAGTAAGTCCAGCCGGGAGATTCGGCGTAACGGAATAACTCGTCGGAGCACCGCCCTGGGAAGTCGGGCTTAATGCCGTGATCGCCGATCCCTTGATAAGAACGGGAGTCATGTTCGAGTACGTGAGATTCGTCGGCGCGACGATCGTCATCGGAACGGAAATCGTGAGGACGACTTGCGCCGATCCCGCAGAATTCTGAGCTTTCACCGTGTATCCCGAAGCGGCGGAAACGACGGTGGGAGTTCCCGTAATCACACCGGTGGTTAGGTTAAGGACCAGGCCCGCGGGAAGGCTCGGGGTAACGGAGTAACTGCTCGCCGTCCCGCCCGTCGTCGTCGGTATATTCGGCGTGATGAGTGTCGCGACTTTATAGGAGGCCGGATTCACACTGTAGGTAACCGTCGCGGGAGGAAGTTCCGTTACGGTAATGGAAAGAATCACGGTCGCCGAACCCACCGAATTAGCCGCCGTAATAGTGAACGAGGAAGCGGCAGAAAGCGCAGTCGGCGTGCCCGAAATCACACCCGAAACAGCATTTAAAACGAGTCCGGCCGGAAGAGTTGGACTCACAGAATAATTCGTGGGCGCGCCCCCTTGAGAGGAAGGCGTCAGTGCGGTGATCGGGGTGCCCTTAATCAGTACGGGAGCGAGACTTGAATACGTCAGATTTGAGGGCGAAATGATATTCGTCGCAACCGAAATGGAAATCGAAGTAGCCGCAGAACCTTCGGAATTTTTCGCGGTGACGGTATAATCGGTGGTGAGACTCACCGCCGTCGGCGTACCTGAAATGACACCCGTCTGGGTGTTGAATAAAAAGCCAGATGGGAGAACCGGTGTAATAGAATATTCACTCGGCACGCCCCCGACGACCGTCGGAGCATTCAGGGGGATTAGGTTTGCGACTTTATACGTCGCGGGATTTACGCTGTAAAAAATAGACTGAGGAGCGGAGATCGTATCGGCTTGGGAAGCCGACTTCAGAACGATTCCGGATTGCTTCGTGAATTCGCACCCCGTCGAAACGAGCGCGAGAACGATGACTAACCCTAAGTATTTAACCCTAGCAACGAACCCCATTGTTCTGATTATCGAACGAAACGGATTCGAAAATAATGTGTCAGTTTCGACCCGGCGGCGATTTTTTTACGGCTGCTTAAAACCCAGTCGTGGTGCAATACGGGTGCTTCAACCCCGTAGGAGCAGCGCTTCGACCAGGCGTCGCGCTTGGATGCGAAGTTCCGGGACCGCCGTCATTTCCCAGAACGCCGTCCGGAGTGCCGGACCCAAAATAAAAATGTTTTCCAGAACTGTACCGTCACCGCGTAGTGGATTACCCACCGCATTCGTCGGAATACCCAGTTCGAGGGGATCGCGTAGAAATTCGGGTCCATTAAAAAGAGTGTGATCCGGTTGGGCGCCCATACAGTTAATCACCCGGTTCCCCCGCCATTCGAGCGACATTCCATCCCTTAAACGAAGCATCACCTCGACTTCCGTCGTATCGGGGAGGCACTTCGAATTCACGATTCGACCCGCGAGGGGATCAATCCGTTTACCCAGTCGGTGGCTATTCCAGTTCTCGTAGAGTTCCGGACTCATTCGGTGGCGGTGAATGTCCCAGCGGGTTCGGAGGTGTCGAAGAAATCGCCGCTTTTCTCGAATCGACCACTTTATCCAGACCCGCTGACTCTCCGTTCTTAGAAAATCAATACTCACACTCCATTCGTCCGCGGGAGAGTTTAGCTTCGAGAGCTGGTCTCGGAACTCCCGAAATAGCGAAAGTGCCGTAGGGAAGTCTTTCCCACGGAATGGATTTTCTTCGTTTACTCCGTTCACATCCCGGTGCGGTCGCGGTATAAACCCGTTTCGGGATACGCACGTGATTCCACCCCGGTGGCCGTGGGCGAGTAACCAGAGGGTCACATCGACCATGGTGAGGCCCGTACCGATGATCATTACTTTTTCGTCAGCATTGATCGATGAAAGAACTCCGTGTTTCCAGGGGTCGACGATGAGGCGATGGGACTCCTCGATCGCCTTGAGCTCACTTGGAATCTTTAGATTCCGATATCCGGTCGCAAAAACCACGGAATTAAATTCCTCGCCGCCGAGTGCTTCCATTTCCAGGCGCCCTTTTCCACCTGCCTCGCTCCAGCTCGTTACGGAGTCATGAAGGAGTAAAAAACGGTCGGGCTGTTTCTTAACGGTCTCTGCTAAACAGGCATAGACGTATTTCCCATAAAGTTTCCGCGGCAGAAATTTCTTCCCCACCGCTTCCGGATGGCCTTCGGCGACCCATTTCTGAAAATGGTCGGGTTCTTCGGGAAAGAGACTCATCTTCGACACCGGGACGTTTAAAAGGTGCGACTCTAAATCGGTTCCGTACGCAACTCCCCGACCCACCCGTGAATGTCTTTCGATCAGGGTCACCCGAACGTCCTGCCCGGAAGTTCGAAAATCCCGGAGAATTCGAATGGCGGCTAGGACCCCCGAAAAGCCGCCCCCCACGATCCCGATCGATGGAATTTCTTTTCCTTCGGTCATTCGTAATCTAGCGCCTCGACGATCGGTAATTCAGAGGCGCGCTTCGAAGGATAAATTCCGGCGATAGCCGAGACGAGAATTCCCACTCCGACCGTAATCGCGATGGAAGAAATGGGCATTGAGAAGTCGACCACCCAGCCGAGAGAGTTAGCGAGTGAGTTCTCGATCCATAATTTTCCGACTGCCCCGCCGATCGCCACCGCGACGAGTGCTCCGAGTCCTCCCTGAATGATCGCCTCGCCGAGGATCATCCGGAAGATCTGCTTACGAGATGAACCAATCGCGCGGAGAACTCCGATTTCGCGAGTCCTTTCCAGAATACTAATGAGTAGCGTGTTTAGCAGCCCCATCAGCGCGACGAGGAGCGCCGCCGCCTCGACCGCCCGAGTATAAGCGAACGTTTCGTTAATAGCCTTTCGCATTTCAACCCGCATTTCGGCATTCGAAACCGCAGTTAAATTATATTTTTGCCCGACCGACTTACCGAGTTCCGATCGAACTCGTTCGAGATCCGTACCGGGATCGAGGGAGAGGGCAAACACGCTTACGAGATCATCCTTCCAATACCTACGGAAGACTTCCCGGTGCATATAAATGACGCCATTTGCGGAAGCGTAATCCACGCTCACCGCAATGATCCGGAACGGGATCCGTCCCGAGGGAGTATCCACCTCGAAGTAATCGCCCACTTTTTTATCGGGATGTTTTAAGAAGAAGTTTTCGGACATGATAATCCGCGGCTCTTTTTCATTCGCCTTCACGTCGAAGAGTTCCTGACCCACTTCTTCCCGGTCGCGCCCTTTAATTTTAAAGTTACGGTAGTGGACCCACTCCCCGGGCTGATCGAAGGCTTTCAGGGTATAGTTCGTACCGGCGGAAGAAACTTGGAGGAAACGTGAACACGTTCCCCGTCCCCTGCCCGGATCCCGAACGCCCGGAATTTTTAAGAGTTCGTCTTGAATATCGGCCCGCACGGGTTGAACTTCGGCGGTAATTGCCCGACCACTTGAAGTCACAACGACATCCGCCGTAAGAATCTCCCCGAGCCAGTTCGTGAGCGTATCCTGGAAACTCGCCCGAATCGTCGCAATGAGCATTACGAGAAATAAACCCACCATCAGCGCCATGATATTCGTCGCCGTTCGACGGCGGGAACGCAGGAGATTATCCTGCGCGAGCCGTAAAATCGGCGCCCGCTGCGTTTTAATCACCTTCCGGAGGAGTCGAATGAGGGCAAATACTACGAAGGGACCAAAAAAAGCTGCCCCGAGTACGCTCGAGGCCTGGGTGAGCTGTTCGACCGCGGGGAGATTTCGGTTCCACTGGAGCTTCATCGAAAACGCGACGAATACGAGCATCCCCGCACCGATCAGTACCGTTCGGTTCGACTCCCGTTCCACGCCCACGGAATCCAGTCCACGGGCCTTCATCGCTTCGAGTGGAGAAATTCGCGAAGCCCGCATCGCCGGAATGAAAGCGGCGGCGGCGGAGGTAAACGCTCCTAATCCGACGGTCGTCAGAAACTGGGAGAGGGTTAAACGTAAATGGTTCGCCTGGATGTCGGTATGAAACTGCGCACCGATGGAGTGGGTAACCTGGTCGACCATCCCGTCCGCGAGTACTCTTCCAATCAGCGTCCCAATGATCGCTCCGAGCATTCCCATGAACGCACTTTCTAAAACGAAAACGGAGAGAATCGACTTTCGCGACGCCCCGAGAGCCCGGAGAATTCCAATCTCTCGACGTCGCTCGGCGACGGAGATACTCACCGAATTAAAAACAAGAAAAAGCCCGACGAGCAGAGCGAGGGAACTGAAGAACGTGATCATCATCTGGTAGGACGCGATCATTCTTTCGGTCGACTCGGACTGCGTTTCCGGACGTTCGACGGTGAAACCCGATCCGAGCTTTACCTTCAGCGCGGATAGGACCGTTTCGACCGGGACCGCTGGATCCGGAACGATATCGATCCGGTCGATCTTCCCCATCTTTCCGAAACTGAACCGCGCCCCGTCGATATCCATGATCGCGAGACTACCCCCGTAAGCCTTCGCGGCTCCCTCGGGCTCGAGCAGGCCGCGGATCGTGAAAGTCTTTCGCCCTTCCGCGGTTGCGAGTTCGATTTTAGAGTCGATCCCGAGATTCCGCGTTTCGGCGAATTTTTTCGTAACGACGATACTATCCGGCTGATTCAGAAAAATGAGCGGATCTTCGATAATTTTTTGGTCCGTCGTTTTATACGTCCGGACGGCAGATTCCTGGAGTAGATCGACGCCTAAGATATAGATCGATTCGTCTTCGACCTTGGTCCCCTTAAAATAACCGCGAGCCTCGATCATGGGAACGGCATGGAGCACTCCCGGAACGGCCTTCACGGTTTCGAGTTTTTCTTCCGAAAACCCACTCGAACCCGCCGAAATCGTTAACTTCGCCTTCCCGGAAACCGCCTCGACGTTTTCGCGGAAAGATTCGCGGGTGGACTGATTAATGATCGAAATGCCGACGTAGAGCGCGATGCCGAAGGCTACCCCGAGCGTCGTAAGGATCGTACGCGCGGGCCGAAGCCGAAGGTGCCGAAGTCCGACGAATTCGAGGAGGTTTCTCATTTTCGGTGGGCGACGGCCGTGTCGCTTTCGAGTAAGCCATCGCGGAGTTTAACCAGCCGCGTGCCGTAGGAGGCCGCATTCGAATCGTGGGTGACCATCAGAATGGTATGTCCCCGGTCCTTCG
>JANXTV010000281.1 GCA_025352185.1 Oligoflexia bacterium | reverse complement strand
CTCTAAAAACTGATCCGGCCGCGGATATCCTTCAGCTCCACGCCTACGCCATGGAAAGTTACGTCGAGGCGCTAACCGCCGCGATTAAAGACACGCCCGCAACCGACGACCAAAACCGACCGCTCCCTGAGAATTTCCTACGCCTCCTCTACTGGAACCCCCGCGAAGCCGTCTGGCGAATCCGGGTCTCCCCGATCGAGGTCCGAAATCTATCGACGGAGTTTTTCTCCGACGTTCGCGCGATCGCGCTGACGAGTGCCACCCTTTCGAGCGGGGCGAATCCGACTTTCATCACCGACCGAATTGGCCTCGCTCTCTCGAAACCGTTCGCATCCCTCCCCTCCCCGTATCCCCTCGCAAAACAGGCGGTCGCGTTCTTCCCCTCCGACGTCTCGCAGCCGGGCACGCCCCAGCATTTAGAAGCCATCATCGGTTTCACCGAACAGACCGCGCGGATCCTCGGCGGAAGGACGATGCTCCTCATGACGGCGAATCACCGGCTAAAACACGCCGCCGAAATCCTGCGCGAGCGACTCGAGAAGCACGGGATCCAAGTCTTCGATTCCGTGAGTGATCGGCGCGCCATCGACGCGTTTCGTGCGGCCGACCGTGCGCTACTCATTGGGAGCGAACGTTACGGCGAGGGAATCGACATCCCCGGACGAATGCTCGCCTGCGTAATCGTCGAAAAGATGAACGAGTCGATGACCCGCGGTCCTCTCGCGGAGGCTCGGAAAGCGCGAACGCGGTTTGGACTCTTCGATTACGACTTTCCTCTCCGGATGATCTGGCTAAAACAGCGCGTAGGTCGCCTCATCCGAAGTCACGAGGACCGGGGTGCAGTCGTCGTGTTCGATCCCCGCTTCCACGCCTGGAGCGTGCCTTCGCAAAAGCACGTCCTCGCCGCCCTCGATCCGATTCCGGTGCGGGGCGGAACGCGTGATGAGATCCTGATGCAAATCGAGGGAATGGGAATTTAGCGCTTCGGCCAAGGAAAGGGACGGTAAGGTTTCTTATCCGCCTCGATACTCGCGGGCTTACGTCCCGAGAGATTGACCGTAATAACGTGATTCGACATTCGCTCGAGCATGTCGGCGTCGACGCCGAATATACCCTTCTCGGGTTCGACGTACCAGTCCGAGTGATAGTAATCACCCTTACCCCAAGAATTTCGGATGAGGTACTCGCACCGGGCCGAGCTCGGATTCCACCGGCGACCGATAACGATAAACGCGTGGCCCCCGTCGCATTCGTCATCCTTCATTTCGCTCTTTCCTTCGGCGATTTCCCGAATGCGGGCTCGGCTCATCTTCTGAAAGGGAAAACAGTTAACCGAAGCAAGCACCGGCAACTTATTCTTATTCGCGCGGAAGGCCCAGGCGAGGGGCTCGGCGAGCCGTTCCTTGCCTCCGTGTAGGCCGGTTTCATCCGGATTTTCCGCAATATTTCCCACTAAAGGCCATACGGAGTCACTCACCTTACGCTCGCTTCTCGGACACGAAAGAACTTCACTGAGCTGGAGGAACTGGCTGAAATCCGCGAACAAGGCTTCGGGATGTTGCCGGCTTACCGAATCGAGGTAATGAAAAACCGGGCTCGGCTGGGAACTCATTCCATTCTTTCCCGCAAATTCTTTCCTTAAATTCTTCGAAAGGCTGCCCACGTAGGCGGGACCCGAGTCCATGGGAGCCAGCCCGTCCGCATGTTCAGTAACCGCCTTTCCGATGAGGATCCGGCGATCGGAGTAAAGTTTCGGAAAGTTATCGAGGTGCGGCTTTTTCTGCTCCTGCAGATCGTATTCCCTCAGCGCGTTTCGCCCGATGATTTCCTTTTTCGTGCGTTCGACCGTCCGTAAAAATCTCGTGTACGCCTTACTCGATTCCGAGTCCACGACGCCGAGATCGGAAACCGTACCCTCTTTCTTTCTTACGTGAAAAAAGCGAGAGAAGAAGAATTCCGTTAACTTTTTTAGGGCGGATGGGTCGGCCGGTTTCTCAACCAGCTTCTTCTTGATTTGGTCGTCGGAACACGACCCCGCGTCCGCGAGGTGGAGGAGGACCGTAACGTAGTCTGGCCAAAGCCCAAAGTCGATCGTGTGCGGAGTGAATGATTCGTCCTCGCGCTTCGTTGCCGAAAACTTCATCTCTCGGTAAATATTCGCTACGTAGAGTGTCGACGTTTGGAACTTCGCATCCGTATCGCCCGAGTAAAATCGGAGGGCGTCGTAGAACTGCGCAATCGAAGCGGCGTAACATGTTCCGTTTGATTCCTGATCGCGGAGGGCGACCTTTTCGAGCGACCCACCCGGACCATCTACCCGGAATTCTTCGCATTCGCCCGCGGCGTGGGCAGAAATCGAAATGGCCGAAATGGCCGAAATGGCTGAAAGGAGGAACGTGCGCAAACGGGAGTGTCGAATCTTCACCCCCTTAGTTTCGTTGAAAAGAAGATCGACCGGAACGGGTATTCCCTGCCCAGGTGGGAAAACGAATCGACGGATCGGCGACTATTTTTTGACGACGGTTTTAAAGATCGCACATTCGTGGAGGTTGAATTGCACGATTCGCGACTCGTTCCCCGACTTCGACGACTTCGGCGGGGTAAGTGTAAACGTGAGCTGATCACCCGTTTCGCGAACGACTTCGTAGGTCGAGAAGATCGAAGTCGTTTCTTCATACCGATCGGCCGGCCGGAAGCACGAAAAGACGCCCGAAAACTTTTCGCCGAAGACGCAACCGAGCCCCGTACTATTGAATACGAAAGTCTCGGCTTGGCGACGACCACCCGGAATGGCGGTCAGGTTAAAGTCGTATTTTCCGGCGCTATTCCCATCCGTCGAGACGGCGAGTTTTACCGTCGCCGCGTCTCCATCGTAGGCCCGGTGGTCATACGAGCAGGTGATTTCGGAGGGCTTACCCTCTCCGCCCGCGGCGAACGAAGGGGCCGAGACCAGGAAAACGAGGGCGGTGAGAAAGAACTTCATAGCGTCCCTTATCGCGATGACTAATGCGCCGCAAGATCCTTCCCCCGTGAAACCCATAGATTTCTCGACGAACGATCCCGGATCCGATAAACACCCCTTTCATGGCGATTCCCCACATCGAAAAAGAAGTCGAAAGACGGCGCACTTTCGCCATCATTTCTCACCCCGACGCGGGTAAGACGACGCTCACCGAGAAACTCCTCCTTTACGGGGGCGCGATTCACCTCGCCGGCGCGGTTAAAGCGAAGAAGAACCAGAAGAATACAACTTCCGACTGGATGGAACTCGAGAAGCAGCGCGGAATTTCAATTTCGACTTCGGTGCTCCAGTTCGATTACCACGGGAATCAAATTAACCTCCTCGATACTCCCGGACATAAAGACTTCTCGGAAGATACCTACCGCACGCTGACTGCCGCCGATGCCGCCGTCATGCTGATCGATGCCGCGAAAGGGGTCGAGCCCCAGACCCGTAAACTTTTCGAAGTATGCCGCATGCGCGGGCTCCCGATTTTCACTTTCATTAATAAGCTCGATCGGCCGTCGCGCGAGCCGCTGGACCTCATCGACGAACTCGAAAAAGTTCTCGGGATTCGTTCGTGCCCGATGGCGTGGCCGATCGGCACCGGCGACCGCTTCCGCGGCGTCTACGACCGGATTTCGAATGAAGTCCTCTTTTTCGAGAGCGAGGACCGCGCGAATCAGTCGGGCCGGCTCGAGCCGAAAAAAATCGACGCGAATGACCCGGACTTCTGGAAGATGCTCGGCGGGCCCCGCGGAGACCTCGATGAAGCGAAGGAACTCTACGAAACGTTTCGCAGCGAAAATGAGCTCCTCGAATTCGCCGGCGACCAATTCGATCACGCCGCCGTTCTCGCCGGACAGCTCACGCCAGTATTCTTCGGCTCGGCGATGAATAACTTCGGGGTGGAGCGATTTCTCCAGCGCTTTATCGAACTCGCGCCGTCCCCGGTCGGTCGCGTCGGCGTCTACGACCAACGGGATGCCGAACCGGTGAAAAAAGTCGTCGTACCGACGTCCGATCAATTCTCGGGATTCTTTTTTAAGATCCAAGCAAACATGGATCCGGCGCACCGCGACCGAGTGGCATTTATGCGCGTTTGTTCCGGCCATTTCGAGAGGAACATGGAAGTCACCCATTCGAGACTCGGTAAAAAGGTAAAACTTTCGAAGCCGTTAAACTTTTTCGCGCAGGAGCGCGTGATCGTCGAAGACGCGTGGCCGGGCGATATCGTCGGTATGCTCGATACGACGGGAGAACTCCGCATCGGGGATACCGTCTGTACGACCGCCGGTGGCGCGTCGGTTTTCGAATACCAGGGCGTTCCCCGCTTCAGTCCCGAGCACTTCGCCCAGATGCTGATTAAAGATCCGATGAAACGAAAACAACTCCAAAAGGGGCTAGAACAGCTCGCCGAAGAGGGGGTCGTGCAGATCTACCGTCAGCGCGGAATGGGCGATAAAGATCCCGTTCTCGGTGCGGTCGGAGCCCTTCAGTTCGAGGTGCTCCAACACCGGCTCCTCGGCGAATACGGCGTCGATACGAAAATCGAAAAGATGGGATTCGTCCACGCCCGGTGGGTGGTCGGCTCGGACCTGAGGCCGGAAGAATTTGATCGCCGCGAAGACACCCGCTGCCTCGAGGACCGCGACGGTCAACCCGTCATTCTCTTTAAATCGGACTGGAGCCTACGCTGGGCAGTCGATAACCATAAGACCTTAGAATTCCGTACGACCGCGCCCGAAATTCGCGGTACCGGTAAAAAGAAATAGGCACCCGCGTGAATCCGTACGAGTCGGGCGATCAGAAAAATATCCCGGCCGTTCTCCTCTATGTTTTTTCGCATTTCTCGGACGGCACCGAACGCGTGCTCATGATCCACCGGGATTCGAAAGAGCGTCCGGGAGATTTCCACGCGGGAAAGTGGAATGGACTCGGTGGGAAGTGTGAGCGAGAAGAGTCGTACGTCGAAACCGCGGCACGGGAACTTCGCGAGGAGTCGACACTCGACATTCCGAATACAGAATTTCACTTCCTCGGATTTCTCCAGTTCCCGAACTTTAAACCAAAGAAATCGGAAGACTGGTCCTGCATGCTCTTCTGGGCGGAGGTCGACGAAAGGACCGCCCGCACCGTCCCGCCTTCCGTAAATGAGGGATCGCTCCACTGGATCGAAAAATCGAAACTTACGGATTTAAATCTGTGGGACGGGGACCGGGATTTTATTCCCTACGTCGTCGCGAAAAAACCGTTCACCGGGTGCACCTGGTACGTCGACGGGAAAGCCGTGCGGAGCGAAATTCGCCTGCTTTCGTAACGTCCGGTCCTCTCATTGGCAACGGGGCACGGAGCGCTCGTCAGCGAATTGGCGATCGGAAGTGGAATCGCGTCTTTACGGCAGAAAATTCGGTTTAATCCGTGGGGATTACTCGTGATTTACCGATAGGAAGTCATGCCCTCGAGGATTTCCTCACTCCTGCGATTCATGACTTCTGCCGCGATCCTGCTCGTCTTACTTTCACCCGTCCGGGCCGGCGACCAGGACCCGAAAAAAATTCTAAATCAGCTTCGGCTCAGCCGTCAGTCCGAAGTCCCCGAGAAGGTTCAAATCTGGGCTGCGAATCAGGCGGTCGAATACTTACAGGCCCGGTCTAAGGAAAAACTCGGGGCGAATCTAACGCCACTCCAGATTTTTAATCAGTTTGCGGTAGATCCGAAACTCCTCGAGTCGCTTGAATGGGCAAAGAATCCGAATTCTATCGAAACCGATATTTTTACGGAGCTGACAGAACTCTTCGATCAAGTCGCTTTAAAAAGAAAAATCAACGCCTGCTACTGGTCCACCGGAGGCCGTGAGTTCGGTAGCCAGCTCATGCAAGGTGCGGCCGCTTATAATCCGGTTTGCGAAGGGCGGTGGACCCGGAAAATCATCACGTACGAATACTTTCCTGAAAAGACGAAGAACCTGCCATTAAAGCCAGTTTCGAAGCGAATTCCCGCGGGGAAACAGTCGAGGGGTGGTAACCGGGTTACGCAGACTCCCGACCCGGAGCCGAAACTTCGTGTGAAAACCGAAACGGTAGACGTTCCCCTCTTCGCCTGGCCGCCCGGATTCGAATCCGCTCTGAACGCGAGCCACGAAGTCCTCACCCGGGCCGACTTCACTCCCTCCCCTCCGGGTGAAACGCCGTGGTTTCCGAGCGAAGAAAAAATTCGGGCGACTTTTGGCGTTCTCGGCCGAGAAACGATCTCTGCACTCCAGATCCGGAAAGATACCTACGAAAGAACCCTGAGTCGAAATCTCCGAAATAAACTAGCCCTGCGTGCTCGCTACCGACGGGATCCGAATCATTCATCGATTCTCGCGCTCGCCGATCAAATCGTCGCATCGGACTGCACGCTCTGCTCGCCCGACCAGCGGGGCCGAGTCCTCACTCGGTTAC
>JANXTV010000251.1 GCA_025352185.1 Oligoflexia bacterium | reverse complement strand
CTCGGCGCCGCCGCGGCCGCGGTCGGCTTTTCCCGGACCGTTATCGAAGATGAGGCTCCAGAGAGCCGAAACAAGGACGCGAATCGAGTTCGCGCGTTTCGACCAGTGGGAGTTCGCGATTTCGTTTAAGCCGAGAATCGTGTCGATCCGGAATCCCATGCCGACCTGGGCACTCCAAGATTCGTAATGAAGATTCGTCGCGGGCTGGAGAAACGGGCGGAGTCCCCAGCGCGTCGAATCGCGCAGCAGCGAGCGAAGAATGTTCGAAGCTTCCGCCGTCGATAGGCGATTTAAATCGATCATGATGGCACGGAAATGGTGATCCTGTTCTTGGAGCTCGAACGGACTCACGTCTTCGGCGAAGTAACCCACCATCGTCGGACCATGCGTTCGGGTAAGGCCGAACGTCGCTTCTATTTTCTGGTAATGGAGGTACGTATGCCAAGGCACCATCAGGAGGTCGAGCGTCTCGCGCTTCATCCGTTCGACGAGTTCTTCTTCGGTCAGCGTGCCGGGGTAATAGCGAATTTCGGCAAAGTTCCGGAGCGAGTTGAGTGCCCGTAAAGCGATCTGCGTCTTCTCACGAGAGAGCGACGGATCGGTTACGAATCCGATGGTGAATGGTTTTGAACCTTGCATTTTTTGCTCCCGAACGTTTCTCTTATCGGAAGTGATTCTTGTTTACCTAAGCTCCGAGTCGGGTGACCTAAATGCGTAATGATTCTAAATACATAACCACTGCAATTGTTTACCCAAATAGCCGAATTCACATCGGTTTTGCGTGGGAATGTGTCGGAGCCGACTGGCTCGCTCGCGGCTACCGTTCGATGGGGATTCCGACGCGGTTTGTTACCGGGATGGATGAGCACTCGGCGAAAGTGCGAAAGGCGGGCGAAGCAAAGGGTCTGGGAGCCCAAGAATATTGCGACCAAATGGCCGTCGATATTCGGGGCACGCTCGAAAAACTCGACGTCGTTTACGACCGGTTCATTCGGACCTCCGACGCCGATCATAAAAAAGTCGTGCAGGCGTTTGTGCAGAAAGCCTTCGATTCGGGCGACATTTATAAAAATAAATATGAAGGCCACTACTGCGAAGGCTGCGAGGCATTTTACCTCGATAAAGATTTAGTCGACGGTAAATGTCCGAACCATAAAACGACTCCCAAGTGGATCTCCGAAGAAAACTATTTCTTTAAACTCTCGAAATATCAGAAACCGATCGAAGAACTTTTCGCGGGTCACCCGGAATTCCTGATGCCCGATACCCGAAAAGGCGAAGTGATGACCTTCGTAAAAGAAGGTCTGCGCGATTTCTCGATTTCTCGTTCGGGCGAAAGCTGGGGAATTCCGCTTCCTTTCGACGATAAACACGTCGTCTATGTCTGGTTCGATGCGTTGATTAACTACGTGACGGCGGCACATTTCGATCTTTCGCAAATCGCATCGGGCGGGGGCGAAGAATTTAAGAAATACTGGCCTGCTTCCGTTCACGTCATCGGAAAAGACGTCACGCGTTTTCACTGCGTCTACTGGCCCGCGATCCTGATGTCCCTCGGACTCCCCCTTCCCGAAAAAGTATTCGCCCACGGCTGGATGAATCTAAAAGGGGACCGGATGTCGAAGTCTTCCGGAAACGTCGTCAGTCCCGACGACGTGCTCGCGGTCGCGAATAGCGATCAGCTGCGCTACTACCTCCTCGCCGAAAACGATTTCGCGGGCGACGGAAATTTTGCGTATGACCTCCTCGCTATGAAGGTAAATGCCGACCTCGCGAATGACTGGGGAAACCTCGTGAACCGGACGATTAACATGACTCGGAAGTACTTTCCGGGGGAGACGCTCACTCTTCCAAAGACCGCGACCCATTCGAAAGACATCATTGCGTCGTTTGATTCGCTGAAGGGCGAACTGCGAACCTGGCTCGATGCCGTTGATTCGAAGAGTTACGCCCAGGCCTGCGGGGCGCGTTCGCGTTTACTAAACCTCTATATCGATCGTACGAAGCCTTGGGCCCTGGCAAAGTCCGCGACTCCCGAATCCATGGCCGAACTGCGAGAAGTCCTCTACACTTTAATGGAAGGGATTCGGTGGACTGCGACCGCGTTCCTGCCGATTCTCCCGAACGGAATGCTGGAAGTATTCCGTCAGTTGGGAGTACCGGCGCCGGGACCGCTGGGCGGAACGGCGGCGCTCGAGTGGGGGCAAGTCGGGATTTGCCCGGGAGAACCGAAACCGATTTACCCGCGGATCGAACTCGCGAAAGAAGAAGCGTAAAAGAGTTTAGGATGAGAGTTTAGCTTTAAAACCAAGGAGTGGTTTTGACGGAATCAAGTGAAAGCAAAAATCTTTCGCCTAAGAAAATCCGAGGACGAGTCTTCGGTTTCGTGGGCGCCCTGATCGTGCTCTCCCTGCTAACGTCCTCGCTTTCTCTCCTCCAGATTTCGAAAGTAAATTCGACGCTCGATTCGATTAATCGGATCTCGCTCCCTCTGAACAAACTTTTTGCCCAGCTTCAGATCGACGTCGATGTCTTCCGGCGAGAGGCGGTGCGGGGGATCGGGAGTGTCCATTGGAACGATTCCCACTGGGTCGCGCGCCCCGTACCCGAATGGATTACCGAAGTCGTCGACGGCGAACTCGATCGCGTGGAAAAGCTCGCGAACCAACTGCCGGTCCAGGTCGGGGAAAATACGGACTGGAAGCTCTGGGCTCGCGAGTTGGGGCAGGACTTCGAACGGCTGAAGGTCGACGGAAACGTGATTTA
>JANXTV010000229.1 GCA_025352185.1 Oligoflexia bacterium | reverse complement strand
TGAATACGATTTCTCGTCGCCCGAATTTCCGGCCAGGAACTGTCTTTTCAGACGCTCCTCCAGAGGCGAAATACTGCGGCTGTCTGAAGACGTAGGGGTTTCAGTCAATTCCGAAGCTTCCGTTCTCACTAAGAATTACGGGGAGCGAAGGCAGAAGGTTACTCACCCGGCCAAGTTATCCGAATCACTGGATAAAATGGAGTGGGATTTTCCCTATCGGGTCGTCGCGGACACCCCGGAACCCGTGCGGACTCCGCTCCGGTGTGCGGGGGGAGCCGGGACCTCGTCATTCCGGCTCTAGCTCCCGAGGTGAATTCGGTGCGTTTCGGCACTCGGACGGGGGTACCTACCCAAGTCGCACCATCCAGGGAACTTCACGTGCTTCTTCAAGCACGGAAACGTAAGCGCTTGAAACGCTTACACGTCTTCGCTTCTACGGTGCGATGACGCATCTACGCATTCCCTTTGAATTCCCGATGGCACATCCCCCGCATAGTGGAAAGCGAGGGGGGAATGGCAATGCGAGAAGAAAATTATCATCTGTCGGTCTTCGGAATCGTGGCCGGTCTTTATGCAGTATTTTCACTCATGGGCGCCGCACAGGCTGCGGAAGTTTCAAGCCCAACGACCGCGCGGAGTATCGGCGTGCGTTTCGCGCGCTGTGTTCCGGGAGTTCCGTGTCGAGCGCCCGGTCAACTGCCCGGTCAGCCGCCGCGGTCTCAGCCGTTCCCGCACCCACCGACGCCCGTCATCCTCCCTCCTTCTGTTCCGCCCGTCACTCGCGGCGGAAGTATTCCTTCTTCTACCGCTTTACGCTGTCCGCCCATGACGGTTTATTCGGCGAGACTTCGCCGCTGCGTCGCCGATCCTTACGGGCGTCGCCGACTGCAGGAAATTCCACCCGTTCCGACTGGAAATGAACGCGACGACCTCGATGAACGTTCGGCCGCGAATATTGTGAACGCGGCACTCCGGGGACTCGACTGCGGCCAGGCCTCCGATGTGCTCCGTCGACTTTCGAATGAAGTGCTCGCCCTCCAAGCTTCCGGTCCGCGCACTCCGCCCCGGGGCGGGGTTGATCCAGGCGAAGAAGTCCGCCGCAAATGGCGGGAACACGTTTCGTCCCCAAAATTCTGGAAAAAAGTTTGGAACCGGATGGCGGATGCGTACCGGTCTTGTAACCGAGACTGTTTCGACGACGGAATTTCCGTCGGTGAACTTTCCGCAACCGCTTACTGCTCGGCGAGCATGGCGCTCGGTGGACTCGGCGGCCCGGGCTATATCGAGCAGACGCCGCTTCCGGTCTGCGAAACTTCGGTTTTCGCGGGCTGCCTAAAAGCTTACGGCGATACGGGCGCGACGATGGCCGGATGTCAGCCTTATACGAAGGATTCTTTCGAGGGCATTTTCGCCGAATACGAAAGTCAGGATTGTCATCTCTGAGGATTCAGGGCGTGACATAATAGGCGGGGCTCTCCTCAGAAGCGGGGGGGAGGGCTCCGCTTCTTTTTTTTAATGACTCTTTTCGATTCATGCGTGAAAACTAAAGCTCATGCATCAGGCTTACGAATGTAACTTCGACGGGCTCGTCGGACCGACTCACCATTACGCCGGGCTCTCGTTCGGAAACGTCGCCTCCACCCGGAACGCGAAGCTCGCTTCACACCCGAAAAAAGCGGCGCTGCAGGGACTCGCAAAAGCTACTAAACTCCGGGATCTCGGTCTAAAGCAGGGACTTCTGCCCCCGTTGAAGCGCCCACGCCTCGATACGTTACGGACCCTGGGATTCACGGGTTCGGATACGTCGGTGATTGAACGCGCTTTTAAATCGGTGCCGCAGCTCGTTTCGGCCGCGTACTCGGCTTCGGCGATGTGGGTTGCGAACTCGGCGACATTTTCTCCTTCCGTCGATGCGGAAGATTCACGCGCGCACTTCACGGTGGCGAACCTCGCGTCTAAGTTCCACCGATCGCTCGAGCCGAAGCAGACGGGTACAAATTTTCGCCGGATCTTCGGGGGGGAGAATTTTATCCACCACGATCCAGTCCTTCCGCAGTTCGGAGACGAAGGGGCGGCGAACCACATGCGCCTCGCGCCGTCACACGGTGCGCGCGGGCTCGAACTCTTCGTCTACGGTGGATCGGTTTTGCAGGATTCGCTTTTTATTAAGCCGAAAAAGTTTCCGTCCCGCCAGTCGATCGAAGCGGTCCACGCAATTTCTACGACCCATGGACTAGCGCCACTCGGAGCGCTCTTTCTCCAGCAGAACCCCGACGCCATCGATGCGGGCGTTTTTCATAACGACGTCGTCGCGGTCGCGAACGAAAACGTACTCCTCGTCCACGGCGCGGCCTACGTGGACCAGGCCGCGACCCTCGAGCGGATTCGCCAAGCGTGGGAACTGCTTCCCGGCGCGAAGGATTCCGAGCTCTTTATTCTCGAAATTCCGGAGTCGGAGATCACCCTCGAAGAGGCGATTCGGAGTTACTTTTTTAACAGCCAATTAGTTACGCTTCCAGCTACTCCCGTCGGAGAAACCGCAGGTGCATCTGGTTACCCAGTTACGGCTACCCATTCATTACGGTCGGGCGAAGCCCGCCCATCCATGAATGGCCAGCCTACTCACTCGCGCATGGCGCTCATATGCCCCGAAGAATGCCGGGATTCCCCCACCGTGAAAGCGGTGATCGACCGACTGATCGCGGGAAAAAATCCGATTTCGGAAGTGCATTATTTCGACGTCCGCGAATCGATGCAGAATGGGGGAGGGCCCGCATGCCTTCGCCTACGCGTCGCTTTAAATTCGGTAGAGAGTTCGGAAGTGCATCCGGGAGTCTGGCTCACGCCCGAGCGGGAAACGAACCTCGTCGCGTGGATTAATAAGCATTACCGCGACCGACTTATTTTCGACGATCTTCGGGATGCGAAGCTTTTTATTGAAGTGAATTCCGCGATGGATGAGCTGGAGAAAATCTTCAGCATGCCCCTGGCCTGAACTGCCCCACAACATTGCGCTTCTAAATTCTAAGTTCCGGTTTGGACTGGCAATTGCTTAATGGGTGGAATGAATTCACCTCTCTGTCCTTCGCTCTTCTGCTCACTGCCCGTCTCCGGTCCGCGATCTGGACTAGTGGTCCGCGCTGGCTTTTACCGTAGAAAATGTTCTCGCAAGTTAGTGCAACGTTATCGCTGTAAGAACTGTAGGCGTTTCTTTTCGAGTCAAACTTACGATTCAAGCTACTACCAAAAAAAACCGGGCTTAAATCAGAGTGTATATCTGCTCCTATCTTCTTCAGTGAGCCAAAGGAGGGCCGCTCTGATTCTGGGAGTGAGTCGTCACACGGTCGTAAGAAAATTTCGTCACATGGCGAGATGGGCGGGAATTCAGAATGACAGGCGACGTAAAGCAATTAGTGCCGCCCCGGTTTCCCGCATTCAGTTCGATGATCTAGTGACCAGCCTTCACACGAAGTGTAAACCTTTGAGTGTCTCTTTAGCGGTGAACTCGGATACCCGCGAAATTCTCGGGTTTGAAGTATCGAATCTTTCTGCGAGGCACCCTCTAATTGAGGTCTCCCGCCGCAAATACGGGCCTATAAAAGACGAAAGATCTTCGGGCTTGAACCGGCTCTTTAGCCGGCTTCGAGCGACTGTGGACGAGCGAGCCATTTTTCGATCCGATTGCGATCCGGAGTATCCTCGACATATCCGTAAGCATTTTCTCTCCGCCGGGCATGAGGCGTATAAATCACGTAAAGGAAGAATTGCTGGATTTGGAGAACTAAAACGGATCGGATTTGATCCCTTGTTCACGCTGAATCATACCTGTGCAATGCTCCGGGCAAACTTAAACCGTCTCGCGCGTCGAACTTGGTGTACGACGAAAACTAAAATTGGCCTGCATCTGCACCTCGAGCTCTATATGCACTTTCATAACACGGAGCTTATTTAAAAAAATGCAATCTGGTTGGCCAGTTTGGACTAGTCGCGGGTCTGTTTGAACAACCAGGTCCACAGCGCTTCGTTCGCGTAAGCGGCGGTCCAGGAGTCGTGTCCGCCGGTCGGATTCACCGTATAGTGGTAATCAGTCGAATACGTCGCTCCGGTCGTCACTCCGGTTTCGTTTACGCCGTCGCGCCATTCCCAGCGTCGATCACTCGTTCGGAAATGCGCGGTCTTCGTCGGACCACCGGTCGGATTATCCGCGCGTACGGAATTTCCGGAGCCGAGAATCCCGCCGAAAGCGTTCAGCCAGCTATCCGAGTTCTGAATCGTCACGGTCGGATCGTCTTGGTTATGGAAGGCCCATACGGAGATATGATTACTCGTCATATTCGCGGCGCCGGTTGAGTTTGCGTAAGCGGCACCGGCAATCGGAACGATCGCCGCGATTTTTGTCGAAGCGAGCGAGTGCCCGCCGATATCCCAGGTTCCGCCGCCGCCCATGCTCAGTCCGGTCACGTACACGCGTCCCGAATCAATGCGGTAATGGGAAAGAGCGTAGTCGATGAGTTTATTCACATTCGCCGGATCCCACCAAACGGGGGACTGGGGAGTGAGGATGACCGCAGGAAAGTGTCGACCTTCGCGAATCCGTCGGTTCGGCCCGTGGACTGCCGCACGCTCGACTTCCGCGTTACTCGTACCCGGACCTTCTTCTCCGAGCCCGTGAAGCATGATGATGAGCGGCCACTGGCGACTCGTCGATGTATTATAATCGCCGGGAAGGTATTCAACGAAACCGTAAGGGGCCGTCGTCGAGCCGAGGATGCGGTCGGTGGTGACGCCGATCGCGGTAGTGGTCGAAGTAAAATTTCTCGAGGAGGCCGGTGGTGCGGAAGGACAGATCGTCGAACCGGGAGAGCAATTCGTGATCGCCGATAGAGTGGTTGGCGAAACGGTTCCGGAGGAAAGACAACCCGAGAGTATAAATCCGAAGGTCACCGACAGAAGGGCGGCTCCGGAGAGATTTAAAATTCGGGTGTGATTTCGAAGGTCCATACTCTCCAGTTTACCTCTTCAGGATTGGCCCCGTAAGGGGTCAACGCCGACACACCTTACGGGCCGATTTAGACGACTTCATTTTAATCAGGGCAAAAGCAGAGTCCGAAACTAGGGTCTCGATTGGGAAAGCAGCCACTCGTAAACGTTCGGATCGCTGTACATGCGGTCCCAGATGCCGTGTCCACCCGATGAATAAAGGGTCATGATCTGTTTCGGATTATAGGGATTTCCGGCGTTATCGCGGTAGCCCTGGTAGTTGTTTACGAAGAGCCACTGTTTCTGGGCGAGATCGAAGTGCATGGTCGAGGAGCCGGTCCAAGCCCAGGCGTAATTCTGGAAGGTGATTTCACCACCCGCGCCGCCGTAGGCGCGGCCGATGGCGTCCATCCAGAGGGTCGTGTTCTTCACGCTGACCGTACCGTCGTCGAGGGCATGGGCGCTCCAAACGGCGACGCCTTGGTTTACGAGGAGTTGGCCGTGGGCATCCGTCGACTGGGTCGACGTCGCTCCGCAGATCGGAACGATCGCCGCTAAACGATCGCCGTGCGCGGCCGCGTAGTCCCACGTGCCTCCGCCGCCCATGCTCAGGCCGGTCATGTAGAGGCGCTTCGAGTTCACCTTATAATTCGCAAGTGCGTAGGTCACGAACGCATCCAGTCCGGTCGTGTCTCCATTCGGAGTGACCCAGGACGGGAACTGCGGAGTCAGGATGACCATCGGAAAATCTCTTCCGCGGTTATCAATCTCGTTGTTTGGTCCGTTATTCCGAACGGAACTGAGCTGGCTCGTTCCGTTTCCTTCTTCACCCACGCCGTGGAGCATGATGAGGATCGGCCAATTTCCAGAAGCGGAATAGCCCGCCGGAAGGTACTCGACGTATCCGTATCCGGCGGCGGTAGAACCGAGCGGACGGAGCGTCGTCACTCCGCGGCCCGTCGGAGCGGGAGGAGGAGTGATCGGTGAAGGAACGGGTACCGGAGAGGGAACCGTTACGGGTGACGGAACGGGAGCCGGAGTCGCACCCGAGCGGAGGAATTCGAACCAGTTCAGATTCAACCCACCGCTTGGAAATTGGAGACGAAACGTTTGCGCTCCCGCACTAAGCGGGAGGTTTACGCTAATCGTCTGCCAGTTTTGCCACGAGCCGGTGTTCGGGACGGATGCAGTTCCGAGGAGGCTCCCATTTGAATAAGCCTGAATCGAGGAACCGCCGACCGGACTTGCCACGCGGAACGATACGGAATAATTTCCGGCCGAAGGCACGGTGATGGCGTACTCGAGGAAGTCGCCGAGATCAATCCAACCCACATCGAGCGTACCGCCCACGTCCTGGGTCGATTCCGTCTGAATGCCGGACATTTTCGTATATGCTTCCGCCTCGAGGTGCGTGGTCCCCGTCGCCGAAAGAGTCGTTACGTTTGGTACCGGAACGGAATTTCCGGAACGGATTTCGAACCAGTTCAGATTAATTCCGCCTACGGGAAAACTGAGTTTAATCGTTTGGGGTCCCGAGTTCAGTGAAATCGTGGTGCTCACCGTTTGCCACGTCTGCCACCCGCCCGTCGCCGGGACCTGCGTAGACGCAAATCCGGGACCGGTGCTCGAGCTCGTCTCGATGATGCCCGTGCTGTAAGGGGAGGCGACTCGGTAATTCAGCGTGTAGGTCCCCGCCGTCGCGAGATTTACGGAATACTCAGCCCAGTCCCCATTATCGATCCAGCCGATATTTTGCGCGCCGTCCACATCGGCGGTTTGTTCAGACAGAATTCCCGACATCGCGGAAAAAGCCTCGGCTTCAATTCGTGCGGCAGACGTAGCGGGAGGTGTAGTCACCGGTGGCACTGCGGGCGGAGTCGCCGTTGCAGTCGGAGCGGGAGATGTAACGGGCGCCGGAGCTGGCGCGGATGCGTAGCTGAATTTCATCGAACCCAGGTAATAGAAACCGAACGGAGAGTTATTCGCTGCGCCTTTTCCGAGGACGACTCGAATGACTCCATTTGCGTTCGGTCGGATAGGGGCGCTCGTCGCGACACCCGCCGTGTTATCGGTCGCATTTAACGTAACCGCACTCGAGGTGGCACCGTTTAAAGTGTACCGAGTCTCACGATTTACGCCGTCACCCGCCATGCGGGAAGCGAAGAACTGAAAAGTATAAGCCTGGTTCGGATCCAGGCCCCGAAGTTCGAGCGTCGCGGAGTCGTAGATATTCCCGTCGCCGAATGGAACAGTATTTCCAAAAAACGAATCGGAAGTCGTGACCGAAGGAAGCCCGAGGGAGGAGGCGGCCGTGGAGGTTCCGAAATTATTTACGGTATTAAAACTCGTCATCGTCTCGAGCACGAAAGGCGTTACTCCATCGGAAGAATTTTTTAGGGTGGCTTTCGCGCCGACTTTCGCCAGTCCCTGCCCGTTATTCCATCTGGAGGGCAACGCGGCGGGAGCGCCGAAGTCTACTTGGACCGAATCAGCCCGCGCGGAAATCGCGACCGTGAAAAAAGAAAGGAGAAGAATCCCCTGGTGAAATACGTTCTTCATGAAATAGCCCGCCTGAATACCAGCATAGGCGTGTAAAAATGGTCGAGAAAGATGTGTCGATTTCGACGTCGGCAGAATTTTCAATTTCGAATCGACGATGCAAATCAGGATCGTGGTTCGCGCGTAAAAAAGAGGAACTGTGTTTTCGGCTGAATATGGCTAAGAATCCTGAACATTCGTCGCGTCATTTTTTTCGGCCCGAATGAAAAACTTTCGGGAATGACCCGTTTTTAGAACTACGAATGAGATGATTTCGTCCGGTCGGGTGCTTCGACGGTGACTTAATAGTTCACGTCGGCCGTAGCCGAGTGACTGTTTGCGTCCGTGGCGGTGACTCGAGAAGGTCCGCCGGTGAGGGGATACGGCGGGATGAAAGTCCGGAGTTTTTCGTAAAAAGTTCCCGCTCCCGAGGTGAGGGAGAAGACGAAATTATTATTCGTACCCGTCGCCGAAAAAGTAACTGGCGTGGTGAAGGAATAGATCTCGGCGTTCTTCTGGAAATCAGTCCCGTAGTAACCGCAGATCATGAAGACTCGTCCGTCGAGGAGAACTGCGGAACTCGTAAAGTTATTATATTGCGTCTGGTTTAAGCTCGTCGTCGCCGCCCAGCTGTTTCCGCTGATATTGTATTTATAAACCGATTTCTGGTCCCCACCGTTTCCACCGAAGGCGTAGATCGCATTAGAACCGGTCGGGAAATAGGCAAAGTGAATGCTCTTTTTCCCGTTCGTGGTCCCGGGCATGTTCCCCGTCGAAGCCCAGGAGTTCGCATTAATGTTATACGCTTCGGTGCTCCGTAAGACCGTAGCGAACGTTTGGCTCTGGTCGCCCCCGGTGACCATGAGGTATTCGTTTCCGCCGCTCGTGTACGGGGTAAGCTGGTGCCATTCGCGATTGGTACTCATCGTCGCGAGAGTCGCCCAAGTATTTGTGCCTTCGGTATACTGGTAGAGAGAATTATACCAGGTGTCCGTCGTTCCGCCGACGTGGCTGTACCCGCCGCTGACGTACATCTTCCCGCTCGGGGTCTTCGCATAAGCCGCGTTTCCGACGGCGCCCGGCATTACGGCGGCCGCACTCCAGGAGTCGGTATCGTAATTATAGATGTAGGAGTTCGCGGTAGCGATTCCGCCGCCTCCACTGAGTCCACCGGCCATGAGGAGTTTATTTCCCGACAGCGTAAATAGGGCGGGG
>JANXTV010000192.1 GCA_025352185.1 Oligoflexia bacterium | reverse complement strand
TAGGGAATCACTTCCGGATTCAGTCCAAACCGATCGAGTGAAACGGCGATTCCCCAGACGAAGAGGGCGGCCGGCACGGCGAGAACCCAGGAGAGGTGCATCCCCTGTGCAAAGAAACGAAACGATCGCTCTCGATCACCCGATCCGAAGGCGTGAGCAATCGGATAATCGAGCCCGAAAATCATTCCGATCCCAATCGTCATGATCCAAGAAAAAATCGAATTTCCTAGCCCGAGCCCACCGAGCGGCGCCGGTCCGAGTTTTCCTACGAAAAGGAGATCCACGACCCCCATCATCATGATCCCGAGGAACATGGCCGAGGTGGGAAGCGCGAGTTTAAGCAGTTGTTTCATAGCGACTGGCCAAACTTAGCACGAATGCCAAGCTCGAGTCGGTGGAAAGAACTCGAAAATTATCGACGAGCGGGAGGGTGGGCCGCCCACTGAATCATTTCGACGGCGAGGGCTTGATCGGCGTCCGTCCCGTCGGCATCTTCTAATTTCGGGTCAAAACGCCAGTCGTAGGGAGCTTCCGGGTGGAAGCCGGTGACAAAGACGCGACCCTTCCCGTGCATTCCGCGCACGCCCGCGGCCTGACGGGTCGAGGCGTAACGGCTGACGACTTCGACGTCCGAGCCTTTTGCGAGCTTAAAGTAGGCGCCGCCTTCCCAGTAAACGTGGTGCCGACTTCCATCGAGCCACGAAACCGAAACGATGGAAGGATAATCGAAGTCCGCGACTTCCGCATCGCCGACGAGTAGCCCGAGGCGATTCTGACCTTTATCGTCGTAGGGCGTCATCGCGTAGAAGGCGCCGGCGCAAAATCCGACGTATCCGCCCCCGTTTTCAACGAAGGTGCGAATCCGGTTTTTCATCGCGAGAGTCATGGCGTCCGCTACCTGGGTCGCATTTCCGCCTGGCTGGATGTAAATCGCGGCTTCCGTAAAAAGCGAATCGTCCTTCGTGCTCGGTCCGACGAACTCGACATCGAACCCTGCCTTATCGGCGATGGCCGCGGCGGCCTCGGCACAGTGACCGTCCGATTTACACGCGCCGGGACCATTATACACGAGCGCGATCGGGCGCGCCTGGGCTTCGGTCGGGGAACTATTTACGAGTAGAGCGAGAAATAAAAAGAATAACGAGTTCTGAATAGCGCCAAAAAAACCGTTCGGGTTTCTCATCGTGTCTTACTTGCTCCCCAAGGCATCTAGACCATGACTACTTCGTCTATGGAACTTGATTAAGGGATTTAATAAATCAGCGCAAGAGATGTTTTTACGGAATCGGAACTTCCCGGAAGAGAACCGTACACCGGTTCCGTAGAGACTCGGTCAGAGTCGTTTCGGAGAGAAAATGCGAGAGATCCATCCGGACCTTCGCGTTCGCCGCCGTGCCCTTTTTTGGGAGCGCCGCTTTGATTTCATTTCTCACGAGCTGGTCCATTTCCTTCAGATAGTCCCACTCTTTCGCGCCGAAAGAGAGGTCATTTGCAGGGTTGTTAATCATTTTCGTGATGACCGATCGCGTGCGCCCGAGCGCGAGCGGATGCGGAAATCGTTCTACGGATTCCTGAACGAAATCACCCCACAGAGTTTCAAACGCCACGCCCTGGGTGCCGTACAGGGCCCGGCGGAAATCGGGAGATCCCAAAATCGCATACCGCTCTAAGCCGGTGTAATGATCGAAAAACTGATTCATAAACCGTTTCCGGATCCCCGGTTTCACGGTAGTCAGAACTTTTGCGATCCCTACCCAGGCGCGGGGGTTATCCCCTAAATTCAGCGCGTAGAATATCAGCCGGTCCGACTCGAGTTCGGTCCGCGGATTTTCGATCATTTCGATGAAGAGATCCGAAAGCTTTCGGGTGCTTAGCGGGTCCCGCGAGCGTGCAAAGACCGGGAAAACCTTCTCGTAGTCCTCGAGCATCTTCTTCGCTTCCTTAATTTTTCCCTTCGAATAATACTTCTCGTAAACGTATTCGACGGCGACCTCCGGATGAGCCTGCATGTTTTCCCAGGATAATTTCTTCAGCCGAGCGACGGTCGCTTCGTC
>JANXTV010000146.1 GCA_025352185.1 Oligoflexia bacterium | reverse complement strand
TCCCCGTTTACTGGGAAGCGGGAGCAAAAGCCGTCCAGGGATTTACCGCTTACGATGTGCCGGGCCACTTTCAGTTTAAATACTCGCCCCTGATTGCGCTCCTTTTCGGTAAGGCGCTCTCGCCCATGGGATTCGAATCGGCTTCCTGGTTCTTCCAAAAGTTAATGCTCTTTCTGTGGCTCCTCCTCCTCCTCCGTTTTTCGAAGCGAAACTTTCGGTGGGTGGCCATTGCGCTTTTATTTTTTGGAAATGCGATTCGCCTCGATCTTGAGCTCGGGCAGGTGAATGCGCTCGTCCTCTATCTCCTCGCGCTCCTCTTTGGCTCTTTAGAGCGTAAGGCGACGGCGTGGGAAGATCTCGCATTTGCGTTTATTTTTTCGATCTCTATTCAATTAAAACTTTTCTGCCTAATCCTCGTACCGATTCTTCTGATTCAGCGGGAGTGGCGGAAGCTTGCCCTCGGGCTCGCGTTCCTACCGCTTCTCAGTATCGGAGGCGTCGCATTCACTCACGGATGGGATTTCGCCGTAAATGAAAATATCGCCTGGTTAAGAAGCCTAACGGAGTCGACCGATAGCTTAATCCTTTCCGATCAAAACGTGGCCCTCCTCGGGATATCGAGTCGTCTGCTCGGCGTAACTTTAGGAAAAATAGTTTGGGCTCTCTCCGGTACGGTCTTTCTCGCCTACCTTATAAAAAACCGTGGACGCCCGGTCGAATGGTTCCGAAATCGCCTCCTGTTCGCGATCTCGGTCTTTAATCCGCTCGTTTGGTCTTACTGGATTCTTTTTGCGATGCCGGTCTTTTTTGAGCGCTTGAAGGAGTATTCTTCACCCCGTTCGCCGGTCGGGAGAGGGGTCCTGGCATTCGGGACTGCGATTACTTTCGCCGCGTTTAACGGCCAACATGCGAAATGGGCATGGCAGGGTGGAATATTCGCCGGGTTACTTTTTCTAGGCACTTACGAAGTCTTGAGCCGATCGCCTTGGAGTTTTCCCTCGCGCTCGAAGTAAACGCGTAGCGGAGAATGTTCGGAAAGGGTGAGATCCGGATCGGACTTGAGCAGTTCCATCGCATCGTCGCGCGCCTTCAGGAGCCAGTCGCGGTCCCGTACGAGGTCGGCGAGTTTAAACGGCAGCCCGCCCGCTTGGCGAATCCCGAGAAATTCTCCCGGGCCGCGAATACGGAGATCCGCTTCGGCAATTTCGAATCCATCGTTGGTCTCCTCGAGAACCTCGAGCCGGGCCGTCGTCGATTCGGACCCGTGCGATCCCGTGAAGAGGAAACAGAAAGAAGGATGGCTTCCCCGGCCGACGCGCCCGCGGAGTTGGTGGAGCTGCGAGAGTCCGAATCGTTCTGCGTGATCGATGCAGATGACGGTTGCGTTCGGAACGTCGACCCCGACTTCTACGACGGTCGTCGAAACGAGGAGATGAACGGTTCCTGCTTTAAAATCCGCCATGACCTGATTTTTTTCGTCCGACTTCATTTGTCCATGTAGAAGACCCACTTTAAACTCTGGAAATTCTTCGCGCTGGAGGCGTTCCGCTTCGACGATCGCGGAACGCAGCGATTGGAAACCTTCCGCTTCGCTTTGGTCGACGAGCGGAAAAATGAAGTAGGCCTGCCGCCCGGCGCGGAGTTCTGCCCGGACGCGGTCGATTGCCCCCGCCCGACTCGTGCCCCGAATTACTTTCGTCGTAATCGGCGAACGTCCCGGAGGCATTTCTTTAATCATCGATACGGCGAGGTCCCCATATGCGGTGAGCGCGAGCGTCCGGGGAATCGGAGTCGCGGTTAAAACGAGTGAATGCGGGTTTACGAGGGATTTCGTAACGTCCGAATGATGAATTCCTTTTCGTCGGAGAATTCGTCGCTGTTCGACGCCAAAACGATGCTGCTCATCGATCATGACTAGGGCAAGCGACTTAAAAACGACCGGCTCTTCGATGAGGGCGTGGGTGCCGATCACCATGATGGGTTCTCCGGCGGCGAGGCGAGCAAGGAGTACCTCGCGCTCGGAATTCGTACTCCGTCCGGTGAGTAGCGCGAGCGAGAGTCGATTCCCGAATAGTTTTTGCGCGTTCTTAAAATGCTGCTCAGCTAGAATTTCGGTCGGCGCCATGAGCGCAACTTGGGATCCTTCGGCAAGAACCGAGGCGGCCGAAAGAAGGGCCACGGCCGTTTTTCCCGATCCGACGTCGCCCTGGACGAGACGATTCATCGGGTGCGGGGCCGCGAGGTCACGGAGAATTTCGTCGACGGCTTTCGTCTGGTCTCCCGTGAGTTTAAACGGGAGGAGCTTCGATAAGTCCTCGACCGCTTTCCGTCCGCCGTTTAGGCCGATGGAAAGAGCGTTCTCCTTTTCCATTTGGAGACGCTGCCGGAGAACGAGAAACTCGAACTTGAAAAACTCATCGTAAATGAGGCGCGCGTGCGACGGCGTACGGAATTCGACGAGTTCCCGCATCGCCTCGTCGTTATCGTCGACGGATTTCGGAAAATGGATGTCCCGCACGGATTCCGCGACTCGCGGGAGGGCGTGTCTTTCGGTAAACCTTCGGGGAATATCTTCCGTAAGAACCGAAGAATACTTTCCGAGCGCATCCCAGAGGATCTTCCGGAGGAGCCGGGAAGCGACCCCTTCGATTTCGGTATAGATGGGAACGACGCGACCGGTATGGAGCGGATCGGCCTCGGGCGTGGCGCCGGGGACGGAGCGGGGGGCGGCGACGTCGGCGGTCTTCCCCCACGAAATTTCGGGGTGAATCACTTCGAGCACCCCCCGGAAACTTTTCGGGGTTCCGGTGGCGAGGAATTGCGCTCCGGCGGTAAACTTATGATCCATCCCGCGAGGGAGATAGAACCACTTCAGATTCAATACCGCCGAGTCGTCGGTGGCGCGAACTTCGAACATGCTCTTTCCGAACCCGCGAGTCGGAACCTTACGTGAGGAAATCACGCGAAGGGCGACCGTGGCTTTAATTCCTTCTTGGAGTTCGGCGACCGAAAGGACTTTCGTACGGTCCTCGTAGGCGCGGGGAAAAAAATGAAGGAGGTCCCGTACGGTCTCGATACCGCGGGACTGGAAAATCGCGCCGAGGCGGGGGCCGACACCCTTCACGAACTGGACGGGAGTGATTTCGCTCGAGTCGGCGGCGGACGTGCGCGCAGTGGCCGGCTTCTTAACCGAAGTGGAGGTCGTCTTTGCTCCCGCCGCTTTCGACCCGGGGGTCTTAGGCGTAGGAGATTTCGATGACTTCGTAGCTGAGCTTTCCTTTAGGGGCGTTGACGATAACTTCATCACCAACCGACTTTCCAATGAGGGCACGCGCAATCGGGGACGTAATCCCGACCTTACCCAGTTTCAGATCCGCTTCATCGACGCCGACGATCTGGTACGCAACCTTTTCGTCTTTTTCCATATCCAGTAATTTTACATTCGCACCGAACACGATTTTCTCGGATTTGATCGCCTTGGTGTCGATCACCTGGGCCATGGCGATCTTCGCATTAATTTCTTGGATTCGACCTTCGATGAAACTCTGGCGCTCTTTAGCGGCCGAGTAATCTGCGTTTTCCGAAAGGTCGCCGTTTGCGCGAGCGACTTCGATCGCTTTAACGATCGTAGGGCGTTCGACGGAAAGGAGATTTCGAAGTTCGTCTTCGAGCATCTTTTTACCGAGGATGGTCATGGGTACTTTATCAGCGGCCATAGCGGCTAAACTACATTACGGAAAAAGCGAAAACCAGAAGAGAAAGTGACGTTATGGGGCTCTGCGACTTAACCCATTCCGATGGAGATTCGAGCGTCTCGGAACTTCAGGGTCACCCCTTCTATACGCGTCCCGGATTCGGGATGGTTTACGATCCACCCTTCCGTGGATTTTTGTTCAAGCTTTAGGTGGGATGGACTGACGATTCCGCGGTTTTTTTGCGAGAGAACCTTTACGCAAGTTTCGTAGATTGTGAAAAGTTCGGTCATATTTTCGGCCCCGAGTAGGGTCGTTCCGGAGTCAAAATAACCGGCGAATCGTTCCCCGAGTTTTTCGGCCTGGAGGTCAGAAAAACAGGGTTCGAGGTCCACCCCGACCACCCGGTCGGATAAACGCGCAGCCGCCACGACGGCTATCCGATGACCATGCAGGTGAGTGTGCGAAAGCGAGGCGGCGACTCCGAGCGGAAGCTCCGGTCGCCGGTCGGCTCCCGTTCGGATCCACCCGGGGTCAACGCCGAGGATTTCGTGGATCGCCTTTCGGACGAGAGACCGTCCGAGATAAAATTCTTTCAGTCGCCCCGGGGCGAAATTTGCCATTTCTCCACCCAAAACCGCTAAAAAATCCGCATATTCG
>JANXTV010000144.1 GCA_025352185.1 Oligoflexia bacterium | reverse complement strand
CGTGAGGACGGCTCCGTTCCAACCCTTGAATCGTTTTTTCATCGCGTCACCAATCCGACGATAGAGCGGTGCCAGTTCCGCTTCCTCGCCGAGTCGTTCGCCGTATGGCGGATTTACAATGAAGAGTCCTTTCGCCGCACCGGTCGGCGGCTCCGAGAGATCGAGTTCTCTTTTTTCGAAATGTACGATCCCCTTCAGTCCCGAGGTCTCGAGGTTATTCCGCGCACTCGTGATCGCGCGCGGATCTTCATCAAACCCGATGATTTTTGGTAGGCGTTTCGGATCGAGGATTCGGGCGGCGTCCGCTTCCTTTCGGAGCAGGTTCCAGATCGCGGTATCGTGCTTTTTCCAACGATCGAATCCCCAGCGCTTCCGGAAGTAGCCGGGCGCCGTGTGCGTCGCCATCATCGCTGCTTCGAGCGGAATCGTACCGGATCCACACATCGGATCGACGAGTGCATTCCCCTCGACCATGAGTTCTTTCCAACCACCGAGCATCAGGATCGCCGCCGCCAGGTTTTCCTTTAGCGGGGCCGCCTGCTGATCGTCGCGGTATCCGCGAGCGTGGAGGGAGCTCCCCGAAAGATCGATACTTACGCTGGCTTCGTCATTCCGAAGATAGACGTTAATGCGAATATCCGGATTTGCGAGATCGACCGACGGACGTTCACCCGCGACCGAACGGAGCTGATCGCAAATCGCGTCCTTCGTTTTCTGAGCGCCGAACTGGGAGTGCGTAATTTGGGAATGGGTACACTGGAAATCGACGGCGATGGTTTCCCGAGGAGTAAAGTGGTCACCCCAGCGAATCGATTTCACTCCCCCGTAAAGCTTCTCCGGAGTCGGGCAATCAAACCGGTGGACTGGGAGGAGAATGCGATTAGCGATTCGTGACCAGAGACAGGCCCGGTAGGCCGCGACGATCGGACCCGAAAAGGGTACTCCGGCCACCGTGGGTTTACCGACGAATGCGTCTTTCAGCTCGGGAAAATTTTTCGAACCGCGCTCGAAAAGCTCGGTGAGTTCCCGAGCGAGCAGTTCCTCCATTCCCTTTGCCGTGGTCGCGAAAAAATCCATCAGGCTAAATCCTTAAGAATTTCTTCGACGTGGCCTTCGACTTTTACCTTCGCAAAAGCTCGGCGAATCGTCCCATTCCCCGCTCGATCGACGTCGATCACGTAGGTCGTTCGGTTAATGCCCATGAACGTTTTACCGTACATGCTCTTTTCTTTCCAAACCTGGTAGGCCTCGAGCATCTTTCCCGACTCGTCAGAAAGGAGCGAGAACGGAAGGGAATATTTCGCCTTAAACTTTACGTGACTCGCGACCGAATCCTTACTCACCCCGAGAACGACTGCGCCGGCGGCTTGTACTCGAGAAAAGGAATCGCGGAAATCGCACGATTCTTTAGTGCAGCCGGGAGTATCGTCCTTCGGATAAAAATAGAGCACGACCGTTTTACCGGCAAAATTACGCAGCGAAACCATCGTACCGGTTTCGTTTAGAAGGGAAAAATCGGGAGCGCGCGAACCGGCGGGAAGAATTTCGGATTTAGAATTCATAGAAGCCGCCGCTTTTTTTACCGCCGATATTACGGAATCCACCGCAGACTTTAGCCGGGACTTTTTCGGAGCGGTCGTCACCCCTTTCGAAACGGATTTTTTCTTAACTGATTTTTTCTTCGCGGATTTTTTAGCGGTCGTTTTTTTTAACCCTTTTTTTACCGAATTTTTAGCCACGCCTTTCGAGGTTTTCTTTTTCGCGACTTTTTTCTTAGCCATATTACTTTCCCTTTTCGAGACGACGTTCGATTCCGGTATCCCGGCCGATCCACATTTTAAGGTATTTTCCTTCGGTAAATTCGAGACGAATCGGATGGTCGAGTGCCTGCGTTCCGCGGGCGAGCCATCTCATGTCCTTATGGTTTCGAATCATCGCGCGCGTAATCTGTTTCGCGAAGGTTTCGTCTTCGAGGAGCTGCGAGCAGGAACACGTAATCATCCACCCCTTCGCGGCGAGCAGTCGAAAGGCTTCGGTATTTAATTTTAAATAGGCCGCCGCCCCGACCGGAATATCTTTTCGGCTCGGGATTAGGGCCGGGGGATCGCAGACCACGATATCGAATTCAACTCCGGTAAGTTTCGGGAGGTCCGCGAGGACATCGGCTTCGAGGGTTTCGGCCGTACCTCCGGCTCGCTCGACGTTTACTTTCGCAAACGAAAGGGCCCGGCTGGATGCATCGACGAGGAGCACTTCGCTTTTAATTCCGCGTGCCTTCAAGGCCGCCGAAATTTGCGCCGACCACTGGCCGACATAACTGCAGAGGTCGAGAATTCGAATCGGTTCGTTCCCTTTCCGATTCGCGACCGCACGGAGGAAAAGATCGAGAAACTGCCGGATATTTTCGGATTGATCGAGGAAGAAACCCGTCTTCTGCCCCTTCGCGAGGTCGACTCGAAAAGTCAGGGCCGTTTCCTTCGTCGTTTTTACCGCGGGGTCCGAAGACCGAATGAAAATCGCGTCACCGCTCGCGTCGAGTTCGCCGAGAATTTTCGGTTCCTCCACCAGCAGCCCTTCGAGTTTTCGGTGGCTCACATCGTTCCGAATCACGACGGTAGTCGGTTTCGCGACCGATTCGATCGCTTGAAGAATGACGGGTAGGAGTCGATCTATTCCGGCGGTATGAGCTTGGACCACGACGACCCGTTTCGTATTCACGAGTTCGTAGACGTCGACGATGAGGCCCGGAAGATCATCCCCTTCTCCGAAGAGCCAACGAAACGAAGCCCGGTCCACGCCGAGACCGGCTCGGAAATCCCAGGCGGCTTTTAATTTTTCCGTGAGGGGAGCCAGACCGTCCCAGTTTACGTCGCTTTCTACGCGCGAGACCGCGCGGAAAGCGATCAGGGAGGAAGGGTTGCCGTAACCGTGCGCGAGAAAGGCTCCCGAGGCATCCATCAGGAGGATCTTTTCTCCCGCCGTGATGCCTTTCGGGCTACCTTGAAGTTCGTTACTATAGACCCAGGGGTGCCCGGCTCGAACCCGACGGTCGGAACCGCGTTTCAGCCGCCAAATCTTCGTGGTTTGCGCCATGGGTTCGTCCTATCATGGAATTTAGGTAGGGAATACCGAACGATGAATCGACCCTTAAACTGGCGCGAAATTAAACTCCTCGCCGACTGGATACATCCCCGAATTTCGGGAATGTTCGTCGACCGCGTGATCGTGCCCGAGAGGCCGGAGTTTCCCGACGGATTTTTAAAAGGTGAATGGTCGCTCCGCCTCACGTCCCGGGGGAGCGAAGCCGCGCTAATCTTTAGCGTGCGGGCAAAACGTCCCTATATCGACTGGATCGAGGGGAAGGGTCCCCGAGCGTCCCTGGGCGCCACTCGGTCCGGGTTTGACTTAGGACTCACGAAGAGTTTTTCCGGCCGAAAGGTGATCGCATTTGAAGCCATCGAGCGGGAGCGAGTCGCGATTCTCTGGGTTGAAGGGGATGGAAAGAACGCGCTCGGACTCGTACTGACCCTCATTCCCGCGCTTCCGGAAGCACTCCTGGTCGAAGGACCGAAATCGACTGCCGGGCGCTCAACCACCGGAACTCCCTTACGAATTCTGGCCCGCACCCGGAATGTGGACGGTGAGGAATACAACCCGCCGGACGGGAAAGGTTCCCCCGAAAGTCTCGTCGCTCGCGCCGCATTCTCGTCCCTCGAAACGTATACCCGGGAAATTCGGGAATCCGTCGATCTCGAGGCGTTCGAAAGTCGCCTGATCCGAGTCCGGGCCCGAATTTCCCAGGACCTAAAAACCGCGAAAACTCGACTTACCCAGAATCGACGAACGCTTTCGGAAGCCGAAAAGGAAACCAACTACCGCCACTTAGGCGATCTCCTGAAGGCGGCCATGGGCCAGAACCCTCCCCTCTCCCCTTCGGGAACGCGCACCGTAATGGATTGGGAAACGGGTGAGAAACTCGACATCGCGTGTGATCTAAAATTAAATCTTCGAGAACAAGTCGAAAAATTCTATTCCCTCTCGAAACGGAAAGACCGTCGAATTTTCGAAGCAAAACTTCGAACCGATACGTTCTCGGAAAAGGTCGCCGCCCTCGAAAAAATTAAATTGGATATTGACCGAATCGCACTCTCGGCACTCCGGGGACGCGTAAAGATCACGGAACTCGCACCGTTTGAGGAACGACTTGGGATTCGATCGGGCGCTCCCGAAAAAGCCGAAGCAAAGGCCACACACGGTTGGAGCGGAAAGAGTTTCATCTCTAAAGAAGGACTTCCTATTTTAGTCGGTCGCTCGAAGGACGAGAATCTCGAACTCACCTTTAAATTCGCCCGCGGGAACGACGTGTGGCTACACGTTAAAGGAAAGCCGGGCGCCCACGTCGTCATTCCCCTCCGGTCGAAGAAGAACGCGTCGCTCGAAACGCTGCT
>JANXTV010000215.1 GCA_025352185.1 Oligoflexia bacterium | reverse complement strand
CCCCCGTTCAACCCGAAAGCGTCGTCGCGGAATTCGGGAGGGCCGTCGTGGAAGAACGGATCAACTCTAAGGCATTCTTTAACGCTGACCGCGGTCCCGCGTCTGCAACTACGGTGGCCGGAATGCAAACGACCGAAAAACTAACGGCTGCGCAAAACTTACAAGAGTACTTAAAAAAACCCGAACAAGAGGCCGGAGCTGAAGAAATTCACCGCGTCCTCGGCACCGCAATGTCACCTACGATCGTCGCTTGCCTCGTCGCGAACCTCCATACGGAATCCATCGAAACGGCCGACGTCGAGGCTTCCCAATCCGCGATGGAAACCTTTCGCGCAAACCCCCAAGCATCGATCGGAGAGCTGAAAGATGCGATGCTGAAATTCGGTTCGGTACATGGGCACTCCCGAGAACGACAGATTCTCTTCGAAATCACTCAGTCACTGGTAAATCGCTCTCCCAATCCGTCCGTAGAAAATAAGCAGACCCTCGAAGAGATGGAAGCGATTCTGCGAAAAGATTCGCAGTGATCCCGTAAGCGGAAAGAGCGTAGGCGATATTTTCCCAGCCGCACCGCCGTGGTCCGGGCAGTATCTACCCTCACACTTAATGTGAGAATTCCGTAAAATGAAGGGATGTCAAAAAATCTCGCGGTACTTGTTTCGCTGGTACTTTTCGGCTGTGGGAACGGTAAAGTCGAATATCGATTTCCAGAGAAAGAACGGGCTCCCGAAAAAATCGGAGTGCCCGAAAACGAGGCCCTCCCACTACCCCCCGTAGAAGCGAAACTTCGGAACACGCACTATTATACGCTGTTTGAATCTGACTATTCTTCGACCGACCCAAAGACCAATAAACTTTTCGATTACCGCGGACGACTGTTGGCTACGGTATCCGCAAAGTTCTATAAAAACCTCATCCTCGAGGGTTCGGCAAAGCTCGTCGACGGTCGCGTCCTAAACTACGACGGGAAGATCGGGGGTACTCATCGTTTTAAGGTAATTCGGAGCGCTTGGGGGCTAGGCGTCGGTACCTGCGTTCTTTCTCCGTTTCATACGATCGCGGTCGATCGCGCAGTCATTCCCCTCGGTTCCACGGTCTATATCGACGAGACCAAGGGCATGAAGCTTCCGGACGGAACCCTTCACGACGGAATCTGGAGAGCCGACGACGTCGGAAGCGCCATTAACCGAGACCGCGTCGACCTCTACGTCGGTCGGAGGATCTGGAATAAGGCGCTCGACCGGGCGAAGATCACCCACCTTCAGGCATTACACGTGCGCATTCTAAAACTTCCCGACGGCGAGAGCTGCGCGTACCAATAATTTCTAGGACGCGAAAATGAAAAGGCCTTCCTCTCGAACGGAGAGGAAGGCCTTTTAGTTTTAAGCCCGAAATCCGCTCAGTGCTTTACGGCGCCGGGGCGGGTGACTTTTTTCTCGACGGCGGCGTAAGCAACCGGATCCGGAAGGGCATCCGGACGCACGAGGAAAGTTTCCGGATTCGGAACGGCGAGAGCTAGACGGAGGACCTGATCGGCATGTTCGACGGGAATGATCTGCATTCCCTTCGTGATGTCTTTCGGGACCTTCTTTAAATCCGGCACGTTCTGCTTCGGAATCAGAACGGTTTTAATTCCACCAATTCGCGCCGCGAGGAGCTTCTCTTTCAATCCGCCGATCGGGAGGACGCGACCGCGGAGAGTGATCTCCCCGGTCATCGCCACATCCGCCTTACACGGAATCTTCGTGAGTGCGCTCGTAATTGCGGTTGCCATCGTGATCCCGGCCGAAGGTCCGTCCTTAGGTACGGCGCCTTCCGGTACGTGAAGGTGGATATCGACGGTATTATGAAAGTCCTTATCGATTCCGAGCGCTTCCGCCCGCGAACGGACGTAGCTCATCGCGGTCGAAGCTGACTCTTGCATCACATCCCCGAGCTTACCGGTGATCTTGATACCGCCTTTACCCGGAACGACCGAGACTTCGATTTGGAGCATATCGCCGCCGGCTTCGGTGTAAGCGAGTCCGTTCGTAAGCCCAATCTCGTCTTTCGCTTCCGCCATCTGGGCCGAGTATTTCGGTGGTCCGAGCAACTCTTCCAGGTCGGCGACTTCGATGGTGATCGTGATTTGCGGGAACTTCACTTCGACGTTCGCCGCCGCATCGACTTTTTTCGACTTCTTCGTGTCATTCGCGGCGGTGATTTCCGCACGTTGATCGACGATTCGCTTCGCGGCCTTACGGCAGAGCGTAGCCACCGTACGCTCGAGATTCCGAACGCCGGCTTCCCGAGTATACGAACGAATCAAATCACGAACCGAATCGTCGGTGATGATGAGATCCCCCTCTTTTAGACCGTGCAGCTCCATTTGCTTCGTTACGAGGTAACGGCGAGCAATATGGTACTTTTCGTCTTCCGTGTATCCCGAGATGTGGATGACCTCCATACGGTCGAGTAACGGACGTGGAATGTTATGAAGATTATTCGCCGTGAGGACGAACATTACTTTCGAGATGTCGTAGTCCACTTCCAGATAATGGTCGCCGAAAGTGCTGTTCTGCTCAGGATCAAGAACTTCGAGAAGTGCCGAGCTCGGATCGCCCCGGAAATCCATCGACATCTTATCAATCTCATCGAGAAGGAATACGGGATTAGAGCTCTCCGCTTTCTTCAGCGACTGAATGATTTTCCCAGGCATCGCGCCGACGTAGGTACGTCGGTGTCCACGAATCTCTGCTTCATCCCGAACTCCGCCCATCGAGGCGCGGACGAATTTCTTATTCAGAGATCGTGCAATCGACTTCGCGAGCGAGGTCTTACCCACTCCCGGAGGTCCGGCGAAGCAGAGGATCTGTCCCTTCGAAGCATCGGTTAAGGAACGAACGGCTAGGTATTCGAGAATCCGTTCTTTCACTTCGTCGAGTCCGTAGTGATCCTCGTCGAGGACTTCGTGCGCGAGCTTTAGATCATTCCGGTCTTCGGTATAAGTTCCCCACGGTAGATTAATCAGCCAGTCGATATAGTTCCGAACGACCGTCGCTTCCGCGGACATCGGCGACATCATTTTTAACTTCTTCAGTTCCTTAGAAGCTTTATCCTTAGCTTCCTTGGACATCGGCTTCGTCTTAATTTGCTTTTCGATCTGCTGAATTTCGATCTTAAACTCGTCTTTTTCACCGAGCTCCTTCTGAATCGCCTGCATCTGCTCATTCAGATAGTATTCCTTCTGGGAACGCTCCATCTGCTTCTTCACGCGTGAACGAATCCGGCGCTCGACCTGGAGAATTTCGATTTCTCCCTGCATGAGCTGGAGGAGGCGTTCGAGACGCTTCGAAGGATCGAAGACTTCCAGAATCGCCTGCTTATCTTCGAGCTTCAGATTCAAGTGGGCTACGATCAGATCCGCGAGACGCGCCGGTTCTTCGATCGTACTCACGCTCATCAGCATTTCGGGAGGAATGCGTTTATTTAGTTTAACGTAATTTTCGAAGGTCGCTTTCACCGAGCGGACTAGCGCCTCGAGCTCGACGCCGTCGTCGACAATTTCTTCGATCGGCTCAACGACCGCTTCAATCATGCGGTCCGACTCAATATAATTTTTAATCCGAGCACGGCGTTTTCCTTCGACCAGAACCTTCACGGTATTATCGGGAAGGCGAAGGATCTGGAGGATCGTGCCGAGAGTTCCGATTTGGAAAATATCTTTCTCGCCCGGATTCGTCGTCGTGGCCTGGGTTTGCGCGACCAGAAACAGATCGAGTTTCTTCGTCACACATTCTTCGAGCGCATTGATCGATTTCTCTCGGCCAACGAATAACGGAACGACCATCTGCGGGAAGATAATGACATCCCGAAGCGGCAGGAGAGGAACCCGTACTGTTCCCGAGGCGTCCTTAGCGGTATCTTTCTTCGACTTTTCTTTCATCCGTGAACACTGGTCACCCGACTTAGGTGGAGGGTGACGAGAGCCTCCTAAACTAAGTAGACCAGTTTTTAGAAATGGTTGCAAATCGGGCGACCCGGTAAAATCGGGGACCGAAAGAAATAGTTTTCCGCAAGGCATCGCCAAAGATTTACTAGGAAGAAAAGGGACGAAGGGACCAGAAATTGGCGCGAATATCCCCAAAAACAAAACTCGGCACGATCTTTACAAATAAAAAAGGCCCCCACTTATCGTGGAGGCCCCTCTCGACTTGATCTTCTAAAAAAAGGTCGGTGCTTTTACGCGGACTCGGCCTTTTTCGCCAGGGTCGGGGTATCGAATTTCTTCGGCGTTCCGTCCGCCAGGAGGAGAATCGGACGTTCACCCTTCGTGATCATATTTTTCGTCACGACGCATTTCTTCACATCGGTCTGAGCGGGAAGGTCATACATCACTTCGAGCATCGTTTGCTCCATGATGGCGCGAAGTCCCCGGGCTCCGGTAGCCCGCTTGATCGCTTCCTTCGCGATCTCGCTAATCGCATCGGGTTCGAACTCGAGTTGGATACCGTCGAACTCAAAGAGTTTCTGATACTGTTTCACTAGCGCGTTCTTCGGCGTGGTCAGAATCTCCAGAAGCGCCTTTTCATCGAGCTCTTCCAGGGTTGCGATCATCGGGAGACGACCGATAAATTCCGGAATCAGACCGAATTTAATCAGATCCTCGGGCTCCACCTGGGCGAGGAGTTCCGAAACGTTTTCTTCTTTTTTCTGCGATATATTCGCGTGCATCCCCATCGCGCGTTTCCCTTTACGGAGCGCGATGATTTTATCGATGCCGACGAAAGCTCCGCCGCAAATAAAGAGAATGTTCGAAGTGTTCACCTGTACGAATTCTTGCTGAGGATGCTTACGCCCCCCCTTCGGAGGAACGTTGGCGACCGTTCCCTCGATCATTTTCAGGAGGGCCTGCTGAACGCCTTCACCCGA